>NZ_JBFAYB010000158.1:0-10923 GCF_040681075.1 Streptomyces sp. NPDC051907
CACGTCGACGCGGTGTTCGGCGTCGAGCGCGGCCGCTACTTCGACCTGAACCGGAACCAGGTGCCCACCACCATCCAGATCTACGAGGACCGTCAGGAGCCGGGTGGCCTCGGTGATGCCGCCGCAGCGGGCGACGTTCGGCATGAAGACGTCGATGGCCTGGTTGAGCAGGGACTCGCGCAGATCGAAGCGGGTGAAGTGGGTCTCGCCGTTGACGATGGTGAGACCGGTCCTGCGCCGCAGTTCGCCCAGGTTGGCCAGGTCGTCCACCTGGAGGGGCTCCTCGTACCAGGAGATGCCGAGATCGCGCAGGATCTTCCCCACGCGGGTGGCCTCGTCCAGGTCGTAGGCGCAGTTGACGTCGGTGAGGATCTCGATGTCGTCGCCGACGGCCTCCCGAACGGCCGTCAGGTGCGCCCGGTCGGTGCGCTCGCCGCGACCGATCTTGACCTTCAGCGCCTTGAAGCCGTCCTTGACGAACCCTTGCGCCTGGTGGCCGGAGTCCGCGGGGTCGGCATGGAGCGCGACCGGGCTGGCGTAGCAGTCGATCTTCTCCCGGACCGGTCCGCCCAGCAGCCGGTGCACGGGCACGCCGGCGAGCTTGCCGCGCAGGTCCCACAGGGCGAGGTCGATGCCGGCCAGGGCCTCCAGATAGAAGCCGCGATTGTGGCCTCCGGCGGCCTGCCCCTGGTAGAGGCGTTCCCACAGCGCGGTGGTGGCGAGCGCGTCCTGGCCCATCAGCAGCGGGGCGAGGACGGTGCTGACGACGGTGGCCGTCACCTGGGGGGAGGGAAGCCCGTAGCATTCGCCGACGCCGATCGAGCCGTCCTCGGCGTGGACCTTGACCAGGGTCGCGTACTGGCCCCGCCGCGGCAGGACCAGATGGCTGGAGGCGGGGTAGCGAAGCCAGTCCGGTACGTCCTCGGGGGAGTCGTAGAGGTCGTCGAAGCTGGCGGACAGCGCCCGGGCCTCGATCCTGGTGATGCGCACGGGGTGCGAGGGCATGAGGGGGTTCTCCAGTGGATCGTGCCGCGGGCTGGGTGGCGCCCTGCGGCGGTGCGTGTCCGGTCGGTCAGTCGCGGGCGGTCTCGCGGCCGCTGAAGACCGCGATGAAGGTCAAGGCGCAGCCGGCGAGGACGTACAGGGCGACCGGGGCGGTGGAGCCGGTGCCGGCGAGCAGTGCGGTCCCGATGAAGGGGGCGGTGCCGCCGAAGAGGGCGCCGCTGATCTCGCGGCCGGTGCTGACCCCGCTGAAGCGGACCTTCGCGTCGAACTGCTCGGCCACGAGAGCGGCTTGGGGGCCGAACACCATGTCCTTGCAGACCGGCATGGCGATGACGAAGGCCAGGAAGATCAGCGGGGTGCTGCGCGTCTCCAGGAGCTGGAAGAAGGGGAAGACGAAGAGCGCGGTGGCGGTGAGGCCGAGAGCGACCGTCCTACGGCGGCCGATCTTGTCGGAGACGAGTCCCCACAGCGGGATCGCGCCGATCTCCAGGGTGGCGGCGAGGGCGATGGCCCAGAGCATGGTCGACTTCGGGATGTCCAGGGTGGTGGTCGCGTACGAGAGCGCGAAGGCCTGGATGAGATAGCCCCACACGAAGCCCGAGACGGTGATGCCTATGGTGCGCACGATCGCGCCGGGCTGGGTGCGCAGCGTGTGAAGCAGAGGGAAGCGGACCTTCTCCGCCTTCTCCTCGACCGCGGTGAACGCCGGGGTCTCCTCGATATTGCGGCGTGCCCACATGCCGAAGAGCACGAGGCCGATGCTGAGGAGGAAGGGAAGGCGCCAGCCCCAGCTCAGGAACGCGCTGTCGGGCAGCAGCGAGACGAGGCCGAAGACCGCGCTGGCCAGGACGAAGCCGGCGCCGGTGCCCATGGCGGGGATGGCTCCGTACAGTCCGCGCCTGCCGGGAGGCGCGTTCTCCACGGTCAGGAGGGTCGCGCCGGCGAACTCGCCGCCCACGGCTATGCCCTGGGCCACGCGCAGGACGATCAGGAGTACGGGGGCCCAGACGCCGATCTCCGCGTGGGTGGGCAGAACGCCGACGAGAGCGGTGGCGACGCCCATCGCCAGCATGGTGATCAGGAGGACGTACTTGCGTCCGAGCCGGTCGCCGAGGTGGCCGAAGAGGATCCCGCCGATCGGCCGGGCCGCGAACCCGACGGCGAACGTGGCGAACGAGGCGAGGGTGGCCCCGGTGGACGACGACCCGAAGAACAGCGGGCCGAACACGAGCGCCGACGCCAGCCCGTAGAGGTTGAAGTCGTACCACTCCATGACGGTGCCCACGGTGCTGGCGACCATCGTGCGCCGACTCTGGGCGGGCTGCTGGGGGCTCGTCGCCGGGACCGCGGCGAGCGGGGATGTGCTCATTGGACGTAAACCACCTGAGAGAGATGTCCGGGCGGCCGGACGGGTTCTGATGAGACGTGAAGGTATTCCATATACGAAATAACTTCTAGGCGTTGGGCGGGAAAGATTTGGTGACTGCCCCTGCAGGCCCGCGCCCGGGAGGGCTTACGCGGGGCGCCGCGGCCCGAAGAGCCGGGCGGGCGGGGCGGTGACGCCGGTGGAGCCGGCCAGCACGGCCCCCGCGAGGGGGCCGGGGCGCTCCAGGCGGTGCAGCGCCGTCGTCACGAACATGAAGCCGCCTCCGAAGGCGACGCTGCTGGCGTGCGGTGTGGGGACGTGGACGGTGTGCAGGGGCCTGCCGTCCGGCTGGTAGCACAGGACGCGGCCGGCGCCCCAGAGGGCGACCCACAGGTTGCCGTTGTCGTCGACGGTCAGTCCGTCGGGGCGGCCCTCGTCCTGGGCGAAGTGGGCGAACAGCTGCGGGCGGCCGAGCTCCCCGGTCACGGGGTCGACCGTGTGGCGGGTGATGGCCCTTCTGGCGCTGTCGGCCAGATACATCAGCCTGCCGTCCGCGCTGAAGGCAGGGCCGTTGGGCACGCTGAGGTTGTCGAGGACCTCGTGGACCGAGCCGTCGGGATCGGTGCGGTACAGCGAGCCGGCGCCGGTCGCGGCCTGGACCTCCATGCTCCCCGCCCAGAACCGGCCGGAAGGGTCGCACGCTCCGTCGTTCATCCGCATCGACCTGTTCCGGCGGTCGCCGGGCCGGGACAGCCAGGTCAGGCCGTCCGGGCCGGTCAGGGCGATCCCGGCGCCCGCCGCGACGATCCACTCCCCGTCCGTCCCCGCGACCGGGGCGGCCGCGCCGAGCGGCATGTCCAGCTGCAGCAGCCGCTCCGGGTCAGCGCCGGGCAGGCCGCGGCAGCGGTAGAGGGCGCCTTCCAGCAGGTCGACGAAGAGCAGTCGGTCGTCGATCCAGCGTGCGCCCTCCGCCAGCTGGTACCGGAAGGGCGCACAGGCCCGCCACTGCGGCCTCCATTCGTCCGGTCTCATCGGATCGCGCTGCCCGGAGCGGCCGTGATCAGACCGAGTTCGTGGCGGGCGGGCAGTCCCTCCCAGTCGCCGATGGACGCCACCGCGAAGGCGCCCGCGGTCACGCCCCGCTCCAGGCGCTGCCCCACGGACTCCCCGTCCAGGAACCCCGACAGGTAGCCGGCGACGAAGGCGTCCCCGGCTCCGACGGTGTCCTTGACCGTGACTCCCACCGCAGGTCGGGCGACCGATCCGGAGCTGTCGAAGACCTGGGCGCCTTCGGACCCTCGTTTCACCACGACCTCCCGCACGCCGCTTTCCAGCAGCGCCTCCACCTGCTCGGCCTCGGTGACGGCTCCCGCGGGTGCCGCCAGGGCCAGCTCGTCGTCGGAGGCGACCAGGATGTCCACCTGGGGCATCACCGGTCGCAGCGTGGCCGCCGCCTCCTGCCGCGACCACAGCTTCGACCGGTAGTTGACGTCGAGGCAGAACGTCGATCCGAGGGCGGCGGCCCTCCGTGCCGCCGCCCGCACCGCCAGAAGCGGCCCCGGGCCGAGAGCCGCCGTGACGCCGGTGGTGTGGATGACGCGCGCGCCCTCTTCGAGGGCCGATTCCAGATGTCCGGGGCCGATCCGCGAGCCGGCGGAGCGGTCGCGGTAGTACTGGACGCGTGTCACGTCCGCGGTCCGCGGCTCGAACACCACCAGTCCGGTCGGACCCTCCGCCTCGACCGCCAGGCTGATGTCGACGCCCTCGGCGCGCAGGGTGCGCAGTACGAGGGCGCCGAACTCGTCGGCGCCGGTGCAGCCGACCCAGCCCACCCGGTGCCCCAGCCTCGCCAGGCCGATCGACACGTTCGCCTCCGCTCCGGCGACCGACATCCGCAGGGTCGAGGCGATCCTGATCGGCTGATCCGCCCGCAGGGCGACCATGGCCTCGCCGAACGTCAGCACATCCCTCATGGCGTCTCCTTCGACAGCGAGCGGAACGCCGCGATGCGCTCGTCGAGTCCGCAGGGGTCGCCGTCGGCCGCGCGGCCGACGAGGGGTCCGCCCACGCCGACGGCCACCGCTCCGGCTGCCAGGTACCGGCGGGCGGCGGCCGCGTCGACGCCCCCGACGGGGACGAACGGCACGTCGGGGAACGGGGCGCGCAGTGCCCGGAGCAGTTCCAGACCGCCCGGACCCGCGGGGAACAGCTTCAGCGCGGTGGCCCCTTCGGCGACCGCGGCGACGACCTCGGTGGGCGTCAGGACCCCGGCCAGTACCGGCAGTCCGAGCGCGCGCGAGACGGCGACGGCGTCCGTGACCCCTGGTGTGACGGTGAAAGCCGCTCCCGCTTCGGCCGCGCGCCGGGCGTCGTCGGCGGTGAGGACCGTGCCGGCCCCCAGCCGCGCCGTGGGGCCGAGTGCGGCTCGGGCTCTCTCGATCACCCTCAGGGCGTCGGCGCCGCTGAGCGACACCTCGACCAGGTCTATCCCGGACGAGACGAGAGCGAGGACAGTGGCGAGGGCCGCGTCGGGGTCGCTGCCCCGGACGATGGCGAGGACGCGGCGGGCGTGGAGCGCGGCGAGAAGGTCGGGTGGATGCACGGGTCCTCCAGAAGACGTTGAGCAAATATCGTAGATCGTATACTGTCTTGCGTTATCTTCAACCCATGCCTTGCCGGCCAGGCCGCCCAGTGGGCCAGGGCGGTCGGGCCGACCAGTGAGGTGTGGACAGATGCCCCGAACCGCCTTGATCACCGGAGCGGCGGGAGGAATCGGCCGCGTCGTCGCCGCCCGGTTCGTCGCCGACGGATACCGCGTCGTCGGCGTCGACGTGGCCGATCCCGGCCTCGACGGCGTCGCGTACTGCCGCGCGGACGTCACGAACCCCACCGAGGTGTCGGACGCGGTGCGCGCCGCCGCGCCGGAGGGCGGTGCGGTGGACGTGCTCGTCGCCTGTGCCGGGGTGACCGAGGGCCGGCCGCTGCATCTGACGACCACGCAGGAGTGGAACGCCGTCCTCGAGGCGAACCTCGGCTCGGTGTTCCTCTGCGTCCGCGAAGTGCTGCCCGGGATGATCTCCGCCGGATCGGGCAGGGTGATCGCCATCGGCTCGGTGCTGCACAAGACGGCGGCGCCGGGGCTGCCCGCCTATGCCGCGGCCAAGGGGGCCGTCGCCGCGCTGACCCGCCAACTCGCCGTGGACTATGGTCAGTACGGAATCTCGTTCGTCACGATCTCGCCCGGCTGGGTGGGCACCCCGGCCACGGAGTCCCGTCTGGACGGCGCCGGCGACCTCGAACGGCTGCGGCAGAGCAATCCGCTGGGCATCCTGGGAAGCCCCGAGCAGGTCGCCGCCGCCGTCCTCTTCGCGGCATCCCCCGACGCGGCACTGCTCAACGGGTCGGAGATGGTGCTGGACGGGGGAGCGTCCGCGGTGAGCCCGGCCAGCCTTCTGCGCGACGCGCACCGGCAGAGGATGGGCCTGCCGCCGCTGTGAGGGGCAACCCGGCAGATATCGCATACGATAACCGGATGGAATCGAATCGCTGGGCAGAGCCGCTACCTGCCTTCAAGAGTAAGTCCGACCTCGTCTACGAGACCCTGCGCCGAGCCATCGCCGGCGGGGATCTCCGTGCGGGCGAGCGCATCAACATGGACGAGCTGGCGCGAAACCTCGGGGTGAGCAAGATCCCCATCCGTGAGGCGGTCAAGCAGCTCGAATCCGAGGGCCTGGTCGTCTCCCGCGCGCACGCGGGCGTGAGCGTGGCGGAGGTGGACCTCACCGAGATGCGCGGCGTGTTCCTCGCGCGGGAGGCGATCGAGGGCCTGGTCGCCCAGCTCGCGGCCGAACGCGTCACCGACGCGCTGCTCGCCGACCTCGAGGAGGTCCAGCAGGCGATGCGCGACGAACTCGCCGAAGGCTCGATGGACCGACTCCCCGAGCTGAACTCGCGGTTCCATCTGACCCTCTCCGCCGGGGCGGGCTTCCGCATCCTCGCCGACCTGACGGAGCAGCTGCTGCTCACGGTCCGCCGCTACCGCGTCACCGCGCCGAAGGACCAGGAGAACTGGCGGGCTGTCATCGAGGAGCACGACGCCCTCCTCGACGCCCTCCGTCGCCGTGACCCCGAGGCCGCCGGCGCGGCGGCACGCGCGCACATCAACGCGCAGGCGGACCACGAGGTCGCATCAGGTTCCTCGTAGGACTGCGCGCCAGTCGCCTGGCTGGCGGGGCGCGCCGTGCCGGGGAGGTTCCGCGCTCGCGCCGGCGGGGGAGGCCGCGGCTTACGACGATGGCACGGTGCTCAAGGCGTGGCGAGGCTCGACGGCGGTCGCGGGAGGTGTGCCGCACACGACGCGGGGCTGTGTGCGTCGCTGCGTCGACCGACCGCCGCTCGGGCGCGGCTGACGTCAGGTGACCCCGGGGTCATGGCGGCGCCCTGGGGGCGCGCCGACGGTCGCCGCGCCGTCCCGGCCTCGTCCGGCGAGTGCCGGTCGGCGGGAACTGGGTGTCGCATCGGGTCAACTGGCGTGCCTTCGAAGAGATTCGATGCACCCTGCCGGGCCCACCGAGGATCGTTCCGCCCGGCGGGAGAGCGCTGACGTTCGCCGCACCCGCCGGGGCCCCGCTTCTTTGCGAGGCCTCACGGACCAAGACGGCGGCCCCCGTTGACCGTCCCGCGACTTTGCCAATCCTTGACCTCGGGTGCGGCGATGCGCACAGCACGGCGCCTGCGAGAGCCCGTCTACGGCGCCCAGACCTCTCCGCTCCCTGGCGGAAGGGGTTGCGTGTCAGGGCCGCGGCAGACCAGGGTGTAGCCTCCCGACGGACGCGCGGGCGTCATCGGTCGTGGAGCCGGTGATCTGACGAGCCCCCGTCCGCCGGATGAAGCCATGCCTTCCCAACCCTCCCCCCTTCAGCGGGATTCGGCCGTCTCGCAGGTCTGCGAAGAACAGGTACACGCATGTCCACGTCTCAGAAGCATCTCTCCCGCCCCCACCGGTCAGACGAAGAGCTCGCCGCCGCGATCCGCCACGGGGACGCCGGAGAGGAGGAACTCGCCGAGCTCTATGGGCGCCACCGGCCCGCCGTCCGCGCCTACGCCGGGACGTGCTGCCGAGACTCGCACACCGCTGAAGACCTCGCCTCCGAGGCGTTCGTACGGGCCATCGCAGCGGTCCGGGCCGGCCACGGCCCGCGCGGTTCATGGCGTCCCTATCTGCTGACCACCGTTCGCAACATCGCCATCACCTGGACGACCACGAGCCGCCGCACCGAACTGACCGACGAGATCGACGACTGGGCTCAAGAAGGCTCGCACACCGAGGAGTTCGCCCTCCGCAACGAGGAGGACGACATCGTCGTCCGCAGCTTCCGGCAGCTGCCCGAGCGATGGCAGGCGGTGCTGTGGCACACAGCCGTCGAGAGGGAGCCGGTGTCCCGGGTAGGACCCATGCTCGGGCTGAGCGAAAGCGGTGTGAGGTCGCTCGCCGAGCGGGCGCGCGAGGGTCTTCGGGAGGCGTATCTGAGCGTGCACGCCTCCAGCGGTGTGCAGGACTCCGACGAATGCGCTCACTACCGGGGCCTGCTGGCGGCAGCCGTACGCAGGCCGGGCCGCAGGACGAGCAAGGACTTCTCGCGCCACCTGGACGCCTGTGCGCGCTGCCGTCGGACGATGAGCGACCTCGTCGACCTCAACTCCCGTCTGCGGGCGGTACTTCCGGCTGCGGTGCTGCTGTGGGGCGGGTCCCGGTACCTCGGCGCCCAGGGCGCGCCCGCCGGTGCGGCGGCCTCGGCCTCAGTGCTGCCCGACCCCTCAGGCGGCGCCGCGTCGTTCCTGTCGTCCTCCACGCTGAAGGGCGCCGCTCTCACCGTGGCCGTGGCGACAGCGGGCGCCGCGGCCATCGTGATCCTCGGTCCGGAGCAGCAAGCTCTCCCGTCGAAGCCGCCGCCGGCCGCATCGCGTCCGGCGCATCCGACGGCGTCGACGCCTGCGCCCTCGGCCGCGTCGCCGTCGCCGTCGCGTGAGCCGAAGCCTCCGTCCGCGCCCACCCCGACTCGCTCCCGAGCCACCTCGCAGCCCGGGCCCTCGTCGTCCCCGGTCGCGCCGTCCGCGGCGCCGGCGCCGGACCCCACCCTTCGCGAGGCCGGCTCCACGACACTGCGCGTCCCCTCGAGCGGGCGCTGTGTGGAGGCGGCCACCAGTGCGGCGGGCGAGGCGGTGCGCGAGGCGGACTGCGACGGAAGCGACCGGCAGGTCTGGGTCCAGCTGCACTTCGAGGGTCCCACCGTGCTGCTACGGAACGCGGTGTCGGGGCTGTGCCTGCGGGACACGGGCGGATCGGCCGCGGACGTCCAGCTCGCGTGCGACAGCGGTGAACGCCGTCAGGTCTGGCGGACCGAGTACAGCCTGGAGGCGAGTTCACTCGTGGTCACGGGCAGCGAAGGGGGCATGTATGAGATTTGACGTGTCGTCAGAGTAGGTCGGCGCCTCGGCCGGGGACGGCGACGTCCCGCCCGACGCCTTCGGTCGACCTTCGACTTTCGACCATTGACCCTGCCCCTGACCTGGCCTTCTCCCTGCCAGGCCGGGGGCAGGGCGCGTGTCCGCCTCTGGAGGGCGGCCGCGAACGAGCACGCCCGCCTGGGGGTAGCAGGAACGGGCGGCTTTTCGGGGATTCACCCCGATGTCATGGGCTCATACAGCTCCTGTTCTGTGACCCTCGAACGGGTCGCCTTCGGCCTGTCGGCCGGCTGTGTGTTCCAGGTGCGGGCGTGGACGAAGTGGATCGCCGATCCCTCCTCGGATCGGCGACCCACCCTGCGACCTCCAGGTCCGCAGTGCAGGGCCCTTCTTCCGGCCTCCTGCTCTGGGTGTGTCGTGGGAGGGACTTCGAGGCCCGCGCTTCGTCCCGGCCCTTTGCCTACCCTTTACCAAGGCGCGCGCTTCTTGGCTTCACGGGCGCCATGCTGTACGTTCGCCGGGCGATCTCCAGAACACCCGTAGTGCAACCCTTTCCTCGGCTCCTCCAACGTTGGAGAGCACGTGGCAAGGAACCAACACAGAGCGACGCGCATGGTCGCGATCCCCACGGCCGCGGCTGTCGCCGCCGCGCTGGCATGGGCAGCGGTCGGCATGCCCGGATGGGCGAGCGAAGAACCGGCGCAGCAGAAGCCTTCGCCGGCCGCCACGTCCACCCCGCCGGTCGCCTGTGATCAGCAGGACAACGGCGGCAAGGGCTGGTACCAGCCGATCTACGTTCACCGCGAGGGCGCCGGCTCGGCCGACGCGGTGAAGAGCATCCGTCACATCATGTGGAGCACCGACCAGATCTTCGAGGCAAGCGCCAAGCGCTTCGGTCAAGGTGACAGCCGCCGCCTGCGCTTCGTGCAGGACAAGGACTGCCAGATCGAGGTCATGAGCGTCGCCGTCGAGGGCCTGCCGTCCAAGCCGTCCTTCGTCCAGACTCGGATGAAGGCGGAGAAGGCTGTTCAAGCGGAGATGCGCAAGGCTTCCGCGGAGGCCAAGAAGCGGTTCAAGCGCACCCGGCCCGTGTACTTCTACGACACGAGCCCCCGTGGCTGCGGTGTCGCGACCACGCCGAGCAAGACGTCCAGGTCCGGTCTCTTCAAGGGCCGGGCGGCTGTCTCCTGGAACTGCGCGACCGTCCCGGCGGTCTCCCACGAGATGGTCCATCAGTTCGGCGTCAACCACTGTGACAACAAGAAGGACCAGGGCGGCGATCCCATCTGCCGTGGACGCGATCGCACACCCCGCTGTGGGGACCTCATGGCGAACATCGTCCTGGACTGCGCCAAGGACGAGTTCTCCTACTTCAACCCCCGGCCCGAGGCGGGCAGCCAGCTTGCCAAGTGGCCCAAGGAGAACGTCGCCAACAGCCCGTACCTGATCAAGAATCAGCCTGCTCCCGCCCTGGAGATGCGGCTCGCCGGCCAGCGCGGCGGACTGTGCCTTACGGCGGGCAAGGAAGCCAAGGTCGTCCAGCAGGACTGCGCCACCGGCGACGAGCAGGTCTGGTCCCGGTCCATCGACAAGGAGGGCTACCTCACCCTCACGCAGAAGAGCACCGGCAAGTGCCTGACCGTGCCGCAGGGCAAGGGCGGCGCGGCTGCGGAGCTCGCCGACTGCAAGCCCGGCGACGAGCGTCAGCAGTGGTGGATGCCGTCGGGACGCGGGAACCAAGCCGATGTCTACAAGCTCGTCAGCTCCGCCACCCGGAAGGCAGCCGGCGTCGACGGCGGCTCCGAGGGAGCGTCTCTCATCGGCTCCGGCGGAAAGTCGACGGGCTTCCGGATCCAGCTGACCAAGTGATCCGCCCGTAGGCCTGGCGTCGACTCGGCGCCAGGCTCAGGGGCCACCGTGGGGCGCGGCCGCAAGTGCCGTGCCCCACGGTGCGCGAGCGTTCTCACTCGCCCCTTCCCAACCTCTCCAGCGTGAACGCGCCGGCGCCGGGGCCCAAGGCTTGGGGCGGCGGCGAGGGGCGGGGCCCCAAGGCCCCGACAACAACCCCACCAGGGGGGGGGTTTTAG
>NZ_JBFAYB010000159.1:0-10553 GCF_040681075.1 Streptomyces sp. NPDC051907
CAGGCGCGATCCTTGTCCGAGGCGTGCCATAGCCGCATCCGCCGGGCCTGCATGGGAACGATCCGCACCGCCGCCGGCTCGCCCACGCCCGCGCCGGCACCCCGTGCCCCATTCCCTGGCACGGGATGCCAATTTCTTCAGAATGGGCGATTTTTCACCCCCAACCTTTGATCGATCATCGATCAGCGGCTTACAGTCGACGCCGGGTTCACCAACCCGTCGCCCTGTCCTGCCAGACAAGGCCCCCCTTTCTCCACCCCCCTCCTGTCCGGAAGGCGGCGATCATGACCGACCCCGTAGGCAAGCAGCTTCCGAGCGAGCTCGACCAGCTCCCGGACCGTGACGCCGAGGAGACCGCCGAGTGGGCGGCCTCCCTCGACGCCGTCGCGAAGCATGCCGGCCCGCACCGCGCCGCGTATCTGATGCGACGTACCCTCCAGCACGCCACGGCCGCGGGCGTCCCCGTGCCCCGGCCGCTGGAGACCGAGTACGTCAACACCATCCCCACCGCCGCCGAGCCCGGCTTCGACGGCGACGAGGAGATGGAAGCCCGCATCACCGCGTGGAACCGCTGGAACGCGGCCGCGATGGTCACCCGTGGCTCCCGTTTCGGGGTCGGCGGCCACATCGCCACCTTCGCCTCCGCCGCCTGGCTCTACGAGACCGGCTTCAACCACTTCTTCCGCGGCAAGGAGGGCGACGGCAGCGGCGACCAGCTCTACATCCAGGGCCACGCCTCCCCCGGCATCTACGCCCGCGCCTTCCTCGACGGCCGCCTCAGCGAGCAGCAGCTCGACAACTTCCGGCAGGAGTCCGGCGGCGACGGCCTCCCCTCCTACCCGCACCCGCGGCGGCTGCCCTGGCTGTGGGAGTTCCCCACCGTCTCCATGGGCCTCGGCCCGCTCTCCGCGATCTACCAGGCGCGCTTCAACCGCTACCTGCACAACCGCGGCATCAAGGACACCTCGCGCTCCCACGTCTGGGCCTTCCTCGGCGACGGCGAGATGGACGAGCCCGAGTCGACCGCCGCCCTCGCCCTCGCGGCCCGCGAGCAGCTCGACAACCTGACCTTCGTGATCAACTGCAACCTGCAGCGCCTCGACGGCCCGGTCCGCGCCAACTTCAAGATCGTGCAGGAGCTGGAGTCCCAGTTCCGCGGCGCCGGCTGGAACGTCGTCAAGTCGCTCTGGGGCTCCGCCTGGGACGAGCTGTTCCAGCTCGACGCCACGGGCGCGCTGGTGCGCCGGCTGCGCGAGGTGCCGGACGCCCAGTTCCAGACGTACGCCACGCGTGACGTCTCGTACATCCGCGAGCACTTCTTCGGCGCCGAGCCCGCCCTCGTCGAGCTCGCCAAGCTGCTGAGCGACGCGAAGATCGCCGAGTGCTTCTACACCTCCCGCGGCGGCCACGAGGCCCGCAAGGTGTACGCGGCCTACCGCGCGGCCGTCGAGCACAAGGGCGCGCCGACCGTGATCCTCGCGCAGACGGTGAAGGGCTACACCCTCGGCAAGGGCTTCGAGTCCAAGAACGCCAACCACCAGATGAAGAAGCTGACGACCGACGAGTTCAAGGGCATGCGCGATCTGCTCGGACTCCCGATCGCGGACAGCGCCTTCGCCGACGGCCTGGTGCCCTACGGCCACCCCGGCGCCGACTCCCCCGAGGTCCGGTACCTCAACGAGCGCCGTGCCGCCCTCGGCGGCCCCGCCCCCGCCCGCCGGGTGCACGCCGTCGCGCTGCCGGCCCCTGAGGAGCGCGGCTTCAAGGCGCTCGAGAAGGGCTCCGGCAAGCAGGAGATGGCCACCACCATGGCGTTCGTACGCCTGGTGAAGGACCTGATGCGGGACAAGGAGACCGGCAGGCGCTGGGTCCCGATCGTCCCCGACGAGGCCCGCACCTTCGGCATGGAGTCGCTGTTCCCGTCCGCGGGCATCTACTCCCCGCTGGGCCAGACGTACGAGCCGGTCGACCGCGACCAGCTGATGTACTACAAGGAGGCCAAGGACGGCCAGATCCTCAACGAGGGGATCACCGAGGCCGGCGCCATGGCCGACTTCATCGCCGCCTCGACGTCGTACGCGACGCACGGCGAGCCGATGATCCCGTTCTACATCTTCTACTCGATGTTCGGCTGGCAGCGCACGGCCGACCAGATGTGGCAGCTCGCCGACCAGCTCGGCAAGGGCTTCATCGTCGGCGCGACGGCCGGTCGCACCACCCTGACCGGCGAGGGCCTCCAGCACGCGGACGGCCACTCGCATCTGATCGCGTCCACCAACCCGGCGTCGCTCAACTACGACCCGGCGTTCGCGTACGAGATCTCGGTCATCGTCAAGGACGGCCTGCGCCGGATGTACGGCCCCGAGGCCGAGAACGTCTTCTACTATCTGACGGTCTACAACGAGCCCAAGCCCCAGCCCGCGATGCCCGAGGGCGTCGAGGAGGGCATCCTGCGCGGTCTGTACCGCTTCAACGAGGGCGCCGCCGAGTCCGCCGACGCCCCGCGGCTCCAGCTCCTCGCCTCCGGCACGGCGATCCACTGGGCGCTGGAGGCGCAGCGACTGCTGGCCGCCGACTGGAACGTGGCCGCCGACGTGTGGTCCGCCACCTCGTGGGGCGAGCTGCGGCGCGACGCGCTGGAGTGCGACGAGGCCCTGCTCCGCGGCGAGCAGCGCACGCCGTACGTCACCCAGGCGCTGGAGGGCGCCCCGGGCCCGGTCCTGGCGGTGTCCGACTGGATGCGTCAGGTCCCGGACCAGATCAGCCAGTGGGTCGAGCAGGACTACTCCTCGCTCGGCACGGACGGCTTCGGTCTCTCCGACACCCGCGAGGCGGCCCGCCGCCACTTCGGCGTGGACGCGCAGTCGATCACGGTCGCGGCGCTGGCGCAGCTGGCCAAGCGGGGCGAGGTCCGGGCCTCGGCGGTGAAGGAGGCGCGGGAGCGCTACGGTCTCTGACCTCTCCCGTACGACGTCCCGACTCTTGTACAACGTCCCGTACGCGTCCCGTACGACGTGACGACCACGTGACGAACCCCCGGCGGCCCGACGGCCGCCGGGGGTTTCTCGTGGGCCGTCGTGGGTTCGTCGTGGGTGATCCTTGACCCTGACACCGTGTGAGGCCATGGAGTAGAGAGCGTCATGTTCACCATCGGAGACTTCGCCAGGCACGGCCGCGTCTCGGCCCGCATGCTGCGTCACTACGACGCCATCGGGCTGCTGCGCCCCGCGCACACCGACCCCTACAGCGGCTACCGCTACTACGCGGCGGCCCAGCTCGCCCAGCTCAACCGCGTCATCGCGCTCAAGGACCTCGGCTTCACGCTCCAGCAGGTGCAGGAGATCCTGGAGGAGCGGGTGGGACCGGAGGAGCTGCGCGGGATGCTCAAGCTGCGGCACGCGGAGCTGGAGGAGGCGATGGCCGCGGCGGCCGCGAGGCTGGCGCAGGTCGAGGCGAGGCTCCGGTCGATCGAGAGCGAGGGACACATGTCCACGCAGGACGTCATCGTCAAGAGCCTTCCCGCGGTACGAGTGGCCGAGCTGACCGCGGTCGCGGCGAGCTACGCGCCCGAGCACATCGGCCCGGTCATCAGCCCGCTGTACGAGGAGCTGTTCCGCCGTCTGGAGTCGGCGGGGGTGACCCCGACCGGTCCCGGCATCGCCTACTACGAGGACGCGCCGGGCGAGGACGGCAGGATCCTGGTGCACGCGGGCGTCACGGTCGCGGCGCCGCCGGCCGCCGGCCAGGACTTCGAGATCGTCGATCTGCCGGCCGTCGAGCGAGCGGCGACGACCGTGCACCGCGGCTCGATGGACTCGATCCTGCCCACCGCCCAGAACCTGGCCCGCTGGATCGACGCGGGCGAGCACCGTTCGGCGGGGTACGCCCGGGAGGTCAATCTCGAGTGCCCGGCCGACCGCGACAAGTGGGTGACGGAGCTCCAGGAGCCGCTGGTGTGACCTCTGTCGCGGAGGGGGCCGTCGGCCCGATCTCCGTCATCATGGGGTCATGCGCGCTGCCCGGCTGATCAAGATGGTGCTGCTCCTCCAGGCCAGGCCCTCGATGACCGGGGCCGAGCTGGCACAGGAGCTCGAGGTGTCGGAGCGGACCATCACCCGGGACGCCCTCGCGCTCTCGGAGGCCGGGGTCCCGGTCTACGCGGACCGAGGGCGGACCGGCGGCTACCGGCTGATCGGCGGCTACCGCACCCGCCTCACCGGCCTCGCGCGCACCGAGGCGGAGGCCCTCTTCCTGTCCGGACTGCCGGGCGCGCTGCGGGAGATGGGCCTCCAGGACGCGGCGTCCGCGGCCCGGCTGAAGGTGTCCGCGGCGCTGCTCCCCTCCCTGAGCGACGCCTCCGACTCGGCGGCCCGGCGCTTCCACCTGGACGCGCCGGGCTGGTACCAGGAGCCGCAGACGCCGGAGCTGCTGCCCGCCGTCGCGGAGGCGGTCTGGGACGACCGGCTGCTCTTCGCCCGCTACCGCCGCAAGGACTCCGAGGTGGAGCGGGAGTTGGCGCCGTACGGCCTGGTCCTCAAGGCGGGCGTCTGGTACCTGTGCGCCCGCGCGGACGCCGGGAAGGGCACGGTCCGGGTCTACCGCATCGACCGCTTCGCGGCGGTGTCGCTGGCGGAGGAACGTTTCGTACGGGACGGGGACTTCGACCTCCCGGCCTTCTGGGAGGAGCGCGCGGCCCAGTTCGCGCGCTCCATCCTCCGTACGGAGGTCCGGCTGCGCCTCTCGCCGACGGGCGCGGAACGCCTGCCGTACCTGACCGACCGCGCGGCGGCCCACGAGGCGCTCGAAGCGGCCGACCCGCCCGACGAGTCGGGCCGGGTGACGCTCACGCTGCCGGTGGAGTCGGCGGAGGTGGCCTATACCCAGTTGATGCCGCTGGGCGCGGAGGCGGAGGTGCTGTCGCCACCGGAACTGCGGGAGCGCTTCGCGGACACGGCGAGGGGGATGAGGGGGCACTACGGGTAAGCCGGTGTCACGGCGGGAGCTCGCTGAGGGGCTCGCTCTCGCGGGAGCCGCAGGGCTCACCACAGGAGCCCGGGTAGGGAGCCCGCCAAGGGAGCCACTGCCGGAGCGCGCACCGCGGGAGCCCGCCGCAGGGGCCCGCCACCGCCGGAGCCCGCCCGCAGGAGCACGCCGCCGCGCGCCCGCCTTCGCGGGAGCCCACCGCCAGAATCCGCCGAGGAAGCTCACCGCCGCAGCCCGCCGCGGGACTCGCTCTCGCGGGAGCCACGGGGGCTCGCCGCGGAAGCCCCGCCGCAGGAGCCCGCCACCGCCGGAGCCCGCCCGCAGGAGCCCGCCACCGCGCGCCCGCCTTCGCGGGAGCCCACCGCCGGAAGCCGCCGAGGGAGCTCACCACCGCAGCCCGCCGCGGGACTCGCTCTCGCGGGAGCCACCGGGGGCTCGCCGCGGAAGCCCCGCCGCAGGAGCCCGCCACCGCAGGAGCCCGCCGAGGGAGCCCGCGCCGCGGGGGCTCGCCGCAGGAGCCCCCGCCGCGGAAGAGCCCACCACCGGAGCCCGCCCGCCGCCACGCTCCCACCCTCGCGGGAGCCATACGCCTCAGCGGTACTCCTCCGCCGAGCGATCCGCCCCGCCCTTCACCACGTCCGTGATGTACCCCCACGCGTCCGGCCTGCTGCCGTCCGCGTCGGTGAAGTCGTACTCCCTGGCCAGCTGCCCGCTCGACAGCGACCGCCCGTTCCACCGGGCCCGGTCCGGGTCCGCCGCCAGCGCCGCTACCGCCCTGCCCACGTAGACCGGCGACTCCGAGATCGCGAAGACCGGCTGGTGCTCGATGCCGTCGCGCCATGTCTCCTCGGTCACCGAGAAGTTGTCGAGCATCTGCTCCGAGCGGAGGAAGCCCGGCGTGACCGAGACCGCCGTGCAGCCCACGCTCTCGAGCTCCTCGCCCAGGACGTACGCCATCCGGATCGGCGCGTTCTTGGCGAGGTCGTAGAAGAAGTTCTCGCGGCGCTCCTTGTTCGTCTCGGCCGTGCCGTCGGTGACCTCCACCACCAGGCCGCCCGGGTTCCGCACGAGCAGCGGCAGCGCGCAGCTGCTGGTGACGATGTGGGACCTGACGCCGAGCTCGAGCATCCGCAGCCCGTTCGCCAGGTCCGTCTCCCACATCTTCTTGTCCCAGACGATCAGGTGCTCGCCGCCCCAGACGTCGTTGACGAGGATGTCGAGCCGCCCGTGGTCGTCGTCGATCCGCGCGACCACGGCCCGTACCTGCTCGGGGTCGAGATGGTCGGCCGGAAGGGCGACGCCCTCGCCGCCCGCGGCCGTGACCAGCTCCGCCGTCTCCTCGATCGTCTCGGAGGCCCGGCCGACCTCGCTGACCTTCTCGCGGGTGGTGCGGCCCGTCACATAGACGGTCGCGCCCGCGGCGCCCAGCTGTACGGCGATGGCGCGTCCCGCGCCCCGGGTCGCTCCGGCGACCAGTGCGATCTTCCCTGCCAGGGGTGTCCTCGTCGTCATACGCCGACCGTCGCACGGATACCCGACATCCTCTGTCCGCCATTCGAAAGAGTCAGCTTTTCGGCGGCTCCGCGTGCGCCGCCCCCCGGCAGCCACGATGCTTGTCCCGTGATGGACGAGACGGAGTTCTGGGAGATCATCGACAGCACCCGCGAGGCCGCCGAGGGCGACCCCGAGGACCACGCCGATCTGCTCGTCGAGCGGCTGCTGCAGCTCGACCCCGACTCCGTGCTGGACTTCGCCCGGCACTTCGAGTCCCGCTACAACCGCGCGTACACCTGGGACCTGTGGGGCGCGGCGGCCGTGCTGCTCGGCGGGGCCAGCGACGACGCCTTCGACTACTTCCGCTGCTGGCTGATCGGCCAGGGGCGGGAGACCTTCGAGGGCGCGGTGCACGAGCCGGACGCGCTGGCCGAGCTTCTGGAGGAGTTCGACGAGGACGTCGACGGGGACGGCGAGGAGCTGGGGTACGCGGCCGACGAGGCGTACGAGCAGCTCACCGGCGTCGTCGCGCCGGACCTGGGCATCGCGTCGCAGTCGGCGGAGCCGGAGGGCTCGCCGTTCGACTTCGACGACGACGGGGCCCTGGCGGAACGATTCCCCCGGCTCTGGGAGCGCTTCGGCGCGATCTGACGCCCCGGCGGCGAGCCCGGGCGGTACGCCCTCCGGGGGTGGACGCGAAAATTCAGCCTCGCCGGCCTTGAGGCGCGGATCGCCCGTGCCGGGCCGGCGGTACGCCCTCCGGGCGTGTCCTCAAACTCCCCCAGACTTCGTCCGGGGGGACCCCCAACGGGCTGAAAATGCCGCCCCCGCGCCTCGGAACGGACTAGATGGCCGGGCCAATTCAGCCCCGCCGGCGCTTGAGGCGCGGGGTCTGGGGCGGAGCCCCAGGGGGTACGGCGGGGGTGGGCGCCGGACATACGGGCCCGCCCGTGGCTGTCAGCCCCTCAGCCCGGTCAATCGCTCACGCCCGGTCAGCCGCTCACGCCGCGCCCCATCAGAACGTCGTCGACGTACCGCCCCTCCAGCAGGAACTCGCCCGGCAGCACGCCTTCTACGGCGAACCCCTCCGACTCGTACAGCGAGCGCGCCGGCTTGTTGTGTCCCAGCACCCGCAGCGTGACGCGGACCGCGCCCTGGCGCCGCGCCTCCTGGAGCGCCGACCTCAGCAGCGCGCGCCCGAGCCCGCGCCCGCGGCCGCTCTCGGCCACCGCCAGGCCCTGGATCTGCCGCACATGGCGGTTGGAGGCGAGCGGGGTGGGTGCGACGAGCCGGATGTAGCCGACGACCGTGCCGTCCGCCTCCTCGGCGACCAGATAGTGCTCGGGCCGGTGGTTGGAGTCGAAGAACGGGTCGTACGGAGGCTGCGGCCGGGACTGGACGGAGTGCAGCGGCGACCAGGCGTCCCGGTCGAGCCGGCCGAGGGCGTCGTCGTCTTCGGGACGTGCGGGACGTATGTGCGACTCGGACATGGGGGTCACTGTGCCATGAGGCCCCGCAAGGGCAGGATGGGGGCCATGCAGCCTTCCCCTGTCTCCCGTGTCGCGATCACCGGCTCGACTGGACTCATCGGCGCCGCCCTGGCCCGCTCGCTGCGCGCCGACGGGCACGAGGTGGTGCGGCTGGTGCGCCGGCGGCCGCGGGCCGGCGACGAGGTGGAGTGGGATCCCCGGCGTCAGTACGTCGACGCGAACGGGCTGGCCGGCTGCGACGCGGTGGTGCATCTGGCCGGGGCAGGGGTGGGCGACCACCGCTGGACTGAGGCGTACCGCAAGGAGATCCGGGACAGCCGGGTGCTCGGCACGGCGGCGATCGCCGAGGCGGTCGCGTCCCTGGACGTGCCGCCCAGGGTGCTGGTGTCCGCGAGCGGCGTCGGCATCTACGGCGACACCGGGGGCCGGGCGGTGGACGAGGACGCGCCGCCCGGGGACGGGTTCCTGCCGCGGGTGTGCGTGGAGTGGGAGGAGGCGACGGCCCCGGCTCAGGAGGCGGGCGTGCGCACGGCCTTCGCGCGGACCGGGCTGGTGGTGGCGCCCGAGGGAGGGGCGTGGGGGCGGATGTTCCCGTTGTTCAAGGCGGGGCTCGGCGGTCGGCTCGGCGACGGGCGGCAGTACTGGAGCTTCATCTCCCTGCACGACGAGATCGCTGCGCTGCGGCACATTCTTGACACTCAGTCGCTGTCGGGGCCGGTGAACCTCACCGCTCCGGAGCCCGTGACCAACCGTGAGGCGACCGCGGCGATGGGCCGGGTGCTGCGCCGTCCGACGCTCTTCGCCGTCCCCGCCCCGGCGCTGCGGATCGCGCTCGGGGAGCTGGCGTCGGAGGTGCTCAGCAGTCAGCGGGCGGTGCCGAGCCGGCTGCTGGAGTCGGGGTTCTCCTTCGCCTTCCCGGGCATCGACGAGGCCGTCAGGGCGGCGCTGCGGTAGGCCGGTCCGGCGGCGTGCGCCCCTGTGTGCGGCGGCGGAGGGGCGATGTGCGCCCCCGCGCCCCGGTGCTCCGCGGCATGCGCGACCATCGGCCCGGCGCCCGCTCCCTACTCTCGGTCCGAACTCGGGTATTCCGGGAGCCTGTCGGGGGCATGAGCCTCCCACCAGCCGCGCCGACCTCGGGGAGGGGCACGTGCTCAGCAGCACCGCTCATCATGCGGATCACTACGCGGACGTCGTCATCGTCGGGGCCGGGCTCGCCGGTCTCTCGGCGGCTCACCAGCTGTCCAGCGCCGGCCTGACGGTCAGCGTCCTGGAAGCCGCCCCGCACGTGGGCGGCCGGATGGCCACCGAGGAGATCGACGGCTTCCGGCTCGACCGGATAGGCCAGTTGCTCAACACCTCGTATCCCGAGCTGAGCCGCACGGCCGGCCTCGGGGACGCGGATCTGCGTCCCTTCTCGCCGGGTGTGCTCGTGCACAGCGGCGGGCGGCTTCAGCGGTCCGGCGAGGTGGGGCGCAGAGGTGACGAGACGGGGAGCCCGCCGTACGCCCGGCGGGGCGTAGGGGGCGCATTCACTGTGGCGCGCGCCCTCGCAAGCGCCCCCCGCCCGCTCGACCAGGCCAGACTCGGGGCGTCGCTCGCCCGCGTCGGAGCCATGTCCGCCGAGCGGCTGATGGCCCGTCCGGAGCGGGCGACCGCCGGAGCGCTCTGCGCCCGCGGCCTGCCGGCCCGTACGGTCCACACCTTCCTGCGTCCGCTGCTGTCGTCGCTGCTGTGCGACCCGCAGCTGACCACGTCGAGCCGGTGCGCCGACCTGGCGCTGCGCGGCTTCGCGCGCGGCCGGCTGTGCGTGCCCGCGGGCGGCGCGGCGCGGCTGCCCGAACTGCTCGCGGCGGCGCTGCCGCCGGGGACGGTGCGCACGGGCGTACGGGTCGTCGACGCGTCGATCAGCCGTGTCGCGACCGCGGAGCACGGCGAGCTGAGCTGCCGTTCCCTGGTGGTGGCCACCGGGGCGCGGGCCGCCGCGGAGCTGCTGCCCGGCCTGCGCGTGCCCTCCTTCCACCCGGTGACGGTCCTGCACCACACCGCGCCCCAGTCCCCGCTCGCCGATCCGGCGCTGGTGCTGGACGCGGACCGGACGGGCCCGGTGGCGCACACCGCGGTGATGAGCGAGGTCGACCCCTCGCGGGCCCCGGCCGGCCGGGTGCTGATCTCCTCGACGGTGCTGGGCGACCCGCCGGACGACCTGGAGCGCCGGGTCCGCAAGCATCTGGCCGTGCTGTACGGCACGTCGACGGACGAGTGGGAGCTGCTCGCGGCCCACCACACCGCGGAGGCGGTCCCCGCGATGCCGCCGCCGCACGATCTGCGCCGCCCGGTGCGGCTGCTGGCCGGGCTGTACGTCTGCGGCGACCACCGCGACACGAGCACGGTCCAGGGCGCGCTGTTCTCGGGCCGCAGAGTCTGCGAAGCGGTCCTGCGCGACCTGGGCGTGCGCAGCCCGGCGCAGACCCCTCCACTCCCGGCGGTGGCCTAGGGGGCGACGCCACTCCCTGGGCCCCGACCGGGGCCGCGGGGCGCGGGCACAGCTACGGGGGGCGCCCGCGCCCCGGGCGGGCGGACCGCCCG
>NZ_JBFAYB010000160.1:0-10457 GCF_040681075.1 Streptomyces sp. NPDC051907
GTGACGCAGGGCAGGAGGTACGCGATCTCATGGGTCGACAGTCCGGCGTCGAGCAGCCTTCTGATCTGGTTCACCGTCAGGACGGCGTCGTCGGCACGCCTCCGGAAGATCGCGCCCGCCGCGCAGAAGGCGGCCGGCGAATGAGCGACCAGAGCATGCAGGTCCACCCCGCGCAGGGCGCACTGTTCCCGCTTCCCAAGCCCCCCGTCGTCATCGACTACGCCCGCCCCGACGGCGGCTCCCTGATCGACGAGGACTTCGACCGTCGCCAGGAGATCGCCCGAGCCGTCTCCAGCCTCCCCTCTCATCGTGGAAAGGTGGCCGTCCCATGCCGCTGAGCGTGCCGCTCGTTCTGGCCCCGGGACACCCCGACAAGCACTTCACCGTCCACGTCCACCGCGTCCGCTGGGGGGGGCGGCGCGGTCTCCGTCCCGCTGGCCGCCGGCCACGTCGCGACCCTGGAGGCCAACGCGCGCAGGGGTCTGCGTCTCGTCTCCGAATGCGTCGCCGGCGAGCTGGCCGACGCCGACGTCGAGGTCATCGAGCACTCGGTCAGGGCGGAGGCCGTGGCCCGGATGCTGTGCGACAAGAGCATCTGCGCCGCAGTCGCCGAGCACTATCAGCGCGACGCCGACGAGGAGATCGAGGCCGGGGCCGCCCTGGAGTGGGCCATCCGCCAACTCACCGACCAGAACGTCGAGCTTCTACGACTGCGGGACGAGTTGGAGCGAGCGACGCCCGGCAAGACGCTTCCAGAACTGCTCAACACGATGCTGGCCGCCCATCAAGAGCGCGGCGGAGCTCCGCACCAAGTTGTCCTGGTGGTGGATGAGTTCGCGTGCCTCGTCCCCGAGGGCGGTCTGTTCCCCGGCATGACGATCAAGAAGACTGTGGCGCGGATCGAGCGGCTGATCCGCCAGGGCCGCAAGCCCTACCCGTTTGGCACGGCCGGCGGCGAGGAGAAGTGACGCCGTGTCCGGGAGACGCGCACAGCGCCCGCATGACCCCGATCGAGGTTCCCCTTGGCCGAGCTGCCGGGCCTTCTCCAAGACCGTGCACGCCAAGCTCGACAGTTTCCTCGCCCTCGCCGAGCCATGGGCTTCCCGTTACGCGCCCGCACTGGCCCCCGCTCTGGTCGCCGAGCTCAACGAAGATCTGAGCATCGGCGCCCCGCTGGAGCGCCTCCGCATCAGAAACCCTTCGTGAGCAGCGGGCCCTGCGACCGCTGACCAGACCGGTGGTTCCCGAGCACGGACACAGAACGAGTTCCCGGACGAGTCAGGCGCAGGCCATGGAGATCACCGTCAAGGGATACGGACGTTCTCCAGCTCCGCGAAGCTGACGGAGGGCTGCGGGGCTTCAGGTGTGGGCGCGGAGGACGAGGAACGTCGCGTCGTCGAGCTCGTAGCGCATGACGGTGTCCCACCCGTCGCGGAGGCGGGCGATCTGCGGCCGGGTCATCTGGCCGCGCTGGGGGATGTGCTCGTCGCCGGTCGGGGCGACGAGGTAGAGGCAGCCGCCGGGCTTCAGCCAGCGGCGGCGCAGGTGGAGGAGCCACCGCTCCGGGCGGGCGAGGAAGGCCAGGACGGCGCGGGCGACCACGACGTCGACTCCGCCGGCGGGCAGGCCCGGCGGGTCACCGGCCTCCAGGTCGTGGAGCACGTAGTGGAGGCCCGGCCCGTGGCCTGCGCGGAGCGCCAGGTCGAGCGAGGCTGGGGAGAAGTCCAGCCCAGTGACCGTGTACCCGAGGCCGTGCAGACGGCGGCTGAACTCGCCGGCGCCGCAGCCGGCGTCGATCGCGGTGGCGCCTCGGTGTCCGGGCATGTGGCGGGTGAACCTGGCCATCTCCGTGGCGCTGATCTTGGGGATGAGGCCGTCGGCCGCCCACCTGTCCCATGCCTGCCGAGCGGGCGGTCCGTTCGTCACGGCCGGCGCCCCTGCGGTCTGATTCTGCTCAGCGGCGGCATACATCGAGGGGAGCCTTTCGTCGGGGACGGGGTTTGGTCGAGGGCTGCGGCCGGCCGCCGCTCGGCGAGGGCGGCCGGGGCCCTGCTCCCGGCGCCGACGGGGGACGGCGCTCGCCTGGGGACCGGGGCCGCTTCCTCCGCCGGAGGCGTCCCGGGACCGGCCCGTACCCCGGGGCAGCGAAGGGCACGGTGGTCGCGGCGGGAAGCGGAGGAAGCCGGCTGGCGGGTCGTCTCCACGGAGGAGCAGCTGGGTGGAGACGGCCGGTTCAGGAGCGGGGCGGCACTGCGACGATGAAGGCTGCAGTCCCAGCTCCGCCGCAGCCGGTCGGATGCCTGATCGCGTATCGCGAGCGGGGTGAGCGCGTCGTCACGGTCGCTGCCTCCATCTCAGTTCTTGAGCGACGGCGGCCACGATGCGCGGGGCAGGTCACGCCGCCTCCTTGAGGTGTTTGAGGGTGCTCAGGCGCTCGAGGAGTTCGTTGACGGACCAGGCCATCCTGCGTAGGCGCCCGACGGCCTTCATGTGGTCGCCGGGCATGTCCTCAGTGTGCACCGTGCGGGCCTGCTGGGTCAGCCGGCCTGCTTCAGGGTCCTTCTGGTCGGCCTCGGTGGCGACGGCGATGCCGACGAGCTGCGTCAGGCGTCTGCGGAGCCGTTGGGCGAGGACCTGGAGGTCTTCCTCGCGTGGCGTGACGTCGTCCAGTACTGCGCCGACGTCGTCGAGGAGGGCGTCGCCGTCGTACGGGTCCCACCGCTGGCATTTCTCTAAGGTGGCGCGTAACGCGTCGGCGTCGATCGGCGGCTGCCATGCTGGGATCGGTCGTCTCCGTCGACCGACTGCCGCCGGGGCGGTCACGACCGCTCGCTCGGCACGCTGAGACGGCACCAGGTCGTCGCGCCGGCGTCGGTGGTCCCCCACGTCCCGCCGCGCCCCGCCGCCAGAGCGTCGACGAGGGCGAGGCCCCGTCCGGACTCGGCGTCGTCGTCCTCGGCCTTCTGGGCGGCGCAGCCCGGCATGCCGTCGCGCACGGCGATGTGCAGAAAGCCGTCCCGAACGGCCACGCTCAGGCTGATCTCCGTCGCGCCGCTGTGCAGCACCGCGTTGGTGAGCAGCTCGGAGACGATCAGCATCGCGTCGCCCGTCATCTCCTGGAGCCCGCAGTGCCTGAGCCGCGCGGCGGCGATCCGGCGCATGACCCCTACGCGGCACGCGTCCTCGGCGCGGGGAGAAGCTCCGTCGCAGCGGGGGGGCGACCTTGAAGCGCTCGCTCATCACGTCCCCGCCGCGGCGGGAAGTCCGTGCGGCTGTCGTCGTCATCACATCCTCACGGGCAGGAGTGGAGCGGGCGCAAAGGACTTGCCGCGACGCCTGCTTGCTTGCCGTGCAGTCAGGTAACCGCCGCGCTGGAGCTGGTGGGGATGCCGTATCGGCAGTGAGCTGCTCGCAGGCCTCTGCCGTTTTGACCTTCTCTTGACTCTTCGCGGCTGTAGCGGCTCATAACGTTCCGCCATGCCGGGGACACGGAACGCCGCGCTCGCAGCGTGGCTGCACGAGCACCAGATGCCGGTCGGGGAGCTGACCTCCCTGGTCAACACGGTTATAGGGGACCTGACGGGCCGATTCGGGACGGTCCATGACCGGCACGTGTTCAAGCTGCTCAGTGGGGAGCACCGGTCGCCCAACTCCGTGCTTCGTGCGGCCCTTGAGAGGGTGACAGGCCGGACAGCCGCGGAGTTAGGCTTCGTTGCTCGGGGAAGCAAGAACCCAAGGCTCTCCCCAGCACCCGAGGACGACCCCGTGTATCGACGCGCTTTCCTGGCCGCGGCCGCTGCCGCCGGTGCTTCGCTGACCGCGCCTTCCGCCGCGCAGAGGCGGCTTGGATCTGTCGACGTGGACCGGATGAACGCCAAGCTGGCGGCCGTCGTCAGCATGGACGACAAGTACGGGGGGACGCAGGATCTCCAAGAGCACGCCGCCGCGCTCGCCGACGAGACCGTGCGTCTGCAGAACACGCACACGGCGTCCAGCCGTATCCGGTCGGAGATGTACGGTGTCGCAGCAGCATTCACGGCGAGCGCCATGTGGGCCGCCGTCGACGGTCGGCGCCTCACGGAGGCGGAGCCCTTTCTCAACAAGGCCGTCACGCTCGCCGGCCTGGCCGACGACCGCGCCGTGCTCTACCGCGTGTGGGGCCACGCCGCGATCATGTACCGGCACCTCGGACGCCCCGCCGACGCCGTCGCCGCAGGCGAAGCCGCCCGGGCCACGTCCATCACCCGCAGCGACCCCCTGTACGCCTCGCTGGCCATGGCACGACTGGCCACCTTGCACGCCGACTCAGGGGACTCGCGCGGCGCCCTCCGCGCGATCGGGCTCGCACAGGCCAGTATCGACCGTGCCGACCAGACCAAGCACCGCCCGCCGTGGATGGGCTTCTACGACCAGGCCGAGCTGGACAGTCTGGCTGCCTTCGCCTACCTCCGGCTCGGAAGATGGGAGGACGCCGAGCACCGCGCACACCGATGCCTCGCCGGACTGCGGCCTGGCCTCGAGCGGAACCACGCCCTGACGTACGCCAACCTCGCTCTGGCCCAGCTCGGCCAGGGCGACGTCGAGCCGGCCGTCGCGGCAGCCCGGACTGTGCCACACGGGCTGGCCCGACACGGCCGCGTGGCCGTGCTCCTGAACGACTTCACCGCCCGGCTCACGGCCCTGGCGCCGCGCAGTTCCGAGACCGCCGCGTGGCTCGAGCATCGGAGGGCAGCCGCATGAACGGAACGATCGCCTACCGCCGGACCAGCGACGTCACGGAGGTACGCCAGCTCATCGTGGACGTCCACGTCGAGGTGCGCGGGGAGTTCGGGCTGATGGACCGGCCGTTCTACCACCCTGACCGGTTCGACGAGCGGCTGACGGCGTACGCGTCCCGTCCCGGCTGGGAGGCTGTCGTCGGATACCACGGCGAGGAACCGGCCGGGTACGTCTTCGCCGTGCCCCTCGACGAGAACACCAAGTGGTGGTCCGCGGAGCAGGAACCGCTCCCAGCCCAGTACGCGAATGAAGACGGCAAGCGCACTCTCGCGCTCAACGAGATCCTCGTCCGCCGCCCGTGGAGGGGCGCCCACGGCCAGGGAGCCGCCCGAGCCCTCCACGAGGAACTGCTGTCCCAGCGCCAGGAGCAGCGCGTCACCCTCCTGGTCAATCCGGCCCTGTCCGACGGACGCCTCAAAGCCGTCTACGAGTCCTGGGGATACCAGCAGATCGGCCGTCAGCAGCCCTTCGACGACTCGCCGGTCTTCGCGACGATGATGCGGGACCCCCTGCGCCAGTAGCCGACGCGGACACCCGACGCGTCATTCCTCCGTCACCGCCGCAGGCGATGGAGAGGCGCGACGGCTCGACGAGCCGTGGGGGTGCCAGAGCATCGGGACCGGTCAGCCGTCTTTCGCGTCCCCCGCGCTGACCACGATGATCGCCCCACCTGCCTCGCCGCCGCGCCTACCTGACTCGAGCGACGGTGACGACGGAGCGGGCGCGCCGTCCAGAGCCTCCACGACGTCGCCCTCGTCGACGACGCCGACGCGTCAGTGCGGCTTGTTCCATAACCTCCTGTGTTCTGTGACAGCCCCGCAGTTGGACCGCCCGAGATGTTGCCCGGGGTGTTCATGCTTCTATGCGCAGCCAGGTGTTGCCTGCGCGGAGCCAGAGGGAACCGTCGCGGCCTTGGCCGCAGTGCATGACGACTCGACCGCGCAGCCTTAGCCGACGGCGGCTGGTCACTGCCCAGGTGGTGCCGTTGAGCTCGGCGCGTATGAGTTCAACGGACCGCTTGTTGTGGTCGCGGCGGGTGAGTACTGCCCTGTTGTCGCAGACCGCGAATCCGTCCGGGGCGGGGACGGGGCTGGGGTAGCTGGCGATGTCGCCGGTGGCCGGAGTGATCCGTGTCAGGAAGGTGCCGCCGCTGCCGCTGCCGGAGTACCAGACGAGCCATACCTGTTCGTTCTCGGTCGCGGCGGTGCAGCCTTCCAGCGGGTGGTCGGGCAGCCGGCCCTCGGGCGTCCAGGAGGTCCGGCCCTGGGTGTCCCAGCCCGCGAGGCCCGCTCCCGACTCGGGGTGGCCGCCGTAGATGCCCTCGTCGCCGTAAGCCGTCCAGATGCCTCCGTGGACGTCGGTGACCAAGGCGGGAATGTCATCACCGACGCAGAACTCGGCCTCAGGCGTCCCGGCCGGGGAGAACACCACAGCGTTGGACGCCCAGGGCCCTTCGGTCTCGTTGCGGAACGTGCGCCCGCTCACCAGCAGGAATCGAGAATCCGGAAGCAGGGCCAAGTGACTGGGCCGAATCCGGATGTCCTTCACCACGATGCGCCGCTCCTCCCCTCCCGTGACGATGACCAGCTCACCCGTGAACGGGACTTGCGGCCCCCACCCGATCCACCCCTTGATGTAGCGGGTGCGATCAAGGTATTTCCGGTGGACCAACAGGACCGCAAGCTCCCCGGCGGGACCGACGCTCCACCAAAGGGCTCGGCGCCCCCGCATCGCGTCAGCAGCGGGAAGCCGCCACACGTTGTGTATCGCGGCATCGGAACCAGCAGGCAGGGGGCGGAGATTCATCGGCAGTCGCCTCTAGGACTCCGGAGCCGAGCAGCCCGAAGAGCACTACCTTACAGGCCCCTACCAGTCGGGCTCCGGGGGCGATTCGTCCGGCGGCCGAGGAGGGGGCCGTCGCCGTCCTGGAACCGCATGCCCACGCCAACTGCACTCTTCTGGCGAGCCATCTCGTCGGCCTCGGCCGAGTCAAGGACGCTGTGGCGCTCCTTCAGCAGCGCGAATCCGAGCCGGTCTCGCCTGTGGCGCTGCATCTCGCAGTCGCGGATGCGCGAGGGAGGTTCCGGCGGTCGTCGCCGGACGGTGCGGCACCGGGGACCAGCGCGTTCGGCCCGCACCGAGGGGTGCGGGCCGAACGGGCGAGCAGTGCGGGCCCGTTGGGGGGCGGGCTAGGCCGGGGCGGGGGGCTGTGACAGGGCTCGCCAGCCCGTTCGGGCGTCGCTGCGCAGCTGTGCTGTCGCCTCGTGGCAGGCCCCTCGAAGGTATGCCGCGATCAGGTAGGCGGTCATTCGCTCGGTGCGGGCAGGGTCGGGCTTGTGCGGGAGGGGCAGGATGTGCGCCGGAGGGACGAGGCCGAGCCGGACGTACGCTTCGATCAGCGACCAGCAATCGTCGCTGCCGCGGTGCTCGCTGTCGGCGAGTGCGAGGCCGTCCTCCAGGCCGTCGGCGAGGCCGCTGAGCAGGACCACGGGCAGATGGGCGATGGCGTCCACGACCCGGTCCACAGCGCCGGGGTCGTCGGGGTCCAGCAGGTCCTCGGGAAGCCCGAAGTACTCGTTGCGGGCGGGCTCCTTGCCGCCGTGCGCGGTATAGGCCTCGCGCCAGTCGGGGACCTTCTCCCGGCCTGCCTGGACCTCGCACGGGTCCGTGTGCTCGCCCGAGATGCGCACCCGGCCCAGCCAGCCGGGCGGTCGCAGCAGACGCACGGGAGGGAGTCCTTCCTCCGGGCAGCCGTGCCAGGCGGCACGGGCGACGGCGCCCGTGCGGCGGAGCAGGCGGACTGTGCGGGGCGCCAGCCCGGGTACGGGGCGGCGAGCTGGTGTGGTCGTCGGCATGACGCCTCGACTCCTCAGGTAGGCGGGAACCCCGGTACGAGGGATGTCTCGTGCCGGTCGCCGGGAGCGGGCTTCAGGCCCGGGGCTCGACCGGCTTCCGCTACCTTCGGGGGCTTGCGGGCAAGCACCGCAACCCTCGACCTCTGAGAGGCGCGTGCGGCTCGCTGCGGTCCCGTGCCTCGTGCTGCCGAATCGAAGGCACCCTCTGGCTGTCCGTCCGTTTCGGACGACAGCCGGAGGGCGCGCCGGTGACCTGGGCGCGACGGCTGGCGTCTAGGGACGCTCGTCGCCGCGCTGGTTGTCCCGCATGTGCGCCCGGAACCTGGCGAGTTGGGCCGATCGGGTCTCCGGCTTGACTTCGAGGAAGCCTCCGCAGGTGCAGGCGACGGAGCAAGGGCCCTCGAGCGGCTCGATGATGACGGTGTGGCCGGGACGGAACTCGGTGTCCTGCGTGGCGGTCGAGGAAGTGGGCATCGGTGGGCTCGCTTTCTGAGGTTGACGGTGAGCTGAGGGGGTCGGGTGCTGGCCGCCGAGGATTGCAAGACATGGATCGGCGGCGGCCGGCCCAGGGCGGCGGCGCAGGGCGTCGCGACGTCGCCGGGCGACGGGGTCGTCGAGCGCGTCGAACATGCGGGCTGCGCCGACGACGGCGTTCAGGGTGGCGTCTTCTTTGAATATGGTGGCCGACTCGTCGCTCCAAGGGCCGTGGGCCGTATAGATCTCTGGCAGTGGGAGGTCGAGGGCGAAGCAGACCCGGGTGGCCAGGAGATCCAGTCCGGGCCGGCGAGGACGCAGGGGAGTCTTTGATCTTGTGGTCGGTGCGCCCCCCTTGCCGACTCTGCTGGGACCGAGGGCGCGCGCCCCTGTCTCTACGACGTGCCCCGGCCGGAACTGCCCGAAAGCCGGCCCTGATCGGCTCGGCCGGGCCGGGTGCGATTCCGTAGCGCGGCGCGCCGAGGGCCTGCCTCCGGGTTCGGTCAACAGCTTCACGGCCGGGTTGGGCGGGTGCACGGCGGCGTCCGGCCTGCCGGGGCGGCGGCGGCCGCCCTCGGTTGGCCGGGCGGCGCCCCCGGATGGGTGGCAGCTCTGGTAGGGGATGAGTCGTTGCCAGCTGGCCCTGGAGGTGGAGGGGCTTCGGGTGGCGACCGTGGGGAAGGTAGAAGGCTCGGGGGCAAGCCCCGCAAGCCGACGGGACGTCATGGGGATCGTGGGCTCAGGGGGGCGACGGACTGAGGGAGCCGGTGACCGCGCGATTCGAGGCTCGCCTGACGCGGCCGGCCTGCAGGAGCGGGGGCCGGCCAAGCGGATCTCGTGCCCAGGCCCGGCGCCTCCGCGTGGGCAGTGGTTCCCGTAAGGCGGTGGAGGCGATGGACGCCGGGTCCCGTTCGGGACTCGCACCCCTCATACACCGATGTCGGCGAGTTCGGTCGCAGACCGATCGCCGATTGCCCTGGGCTCCAAACCAGGGCGGCGAGACGATGCCCGTCAGCGGCTTTGCGGTGAACCGGTTGGTCGATCCCGTGTCTCCGACGGCGTGATCCACCCGGGCTCTGCGCCCCGGAGGGGCCAAGTCAGCACCTTGATGAGGATCTCTGGATTCGGCCAGGGCTACTCGTCGCCTCACTTACTCGGATCCTCAACCGAGAGGGGAGCGAGAGAGAGCGCCTCGCAGGTGATGAGCCGGGGCCCGCCCGACCGTGGAGTGTGCGGGCCGTGCCGAGCCGTCAAGGACGCCTTCGGCGGCGCTACGCGCTGGGCTTCGCCCATCCTGGACTGCCCGCCCCGTCCCTGGACCTGGCTGGCTATCGGGCGGCCCCTCCCTTGCGCCCGGCCGCAGGTCAAGTGGCCTACGGGTGGGGAGATCCAGAGAGCAGGCGTGTGGTCACCCCCGAGCAGCGGGTGGCCGAATTCAGGGAGCGCCATCAACCTGCGAGTTCTCCATACTGGTGGGTACTCCGTCGACCCCCGGGAGGCTTTCCGTTCCTCGGGTTCTTGGACGGTGGCGGAGACCGCTGTCTGTCGGCACATGACGAGACGCCGCTGGCCAGCTGCCATGTTGTGCGTCGTGGATGCCGAGGACGCCTCCGGCCTGCGACCGCGAGGACTGCACGGCCCGGCACGCGGTCGACTGCGGCGTCAACCGCCTGACGAGCCGGGAGGTGGCCACCCGGTCCGACGAGCTCGCGGTCCGCTTCGAGGCGACCGTCCTCATGGCCGCGATCAGCGAATGGCTGTGACCTGCCGGAGGCGTCGGTCCCACATGTCATCCTTGCCGCGGTCAGTTCGGCAGGGTGAGGGGAGACAGAGCGATGGGGGCTGCGTACTACCGCGCCGACAGCGAGAACGGCGACCACATCGACGACCCGTCCGAGGGCGCGCTGTCCATGCTGATCGACGACCTCAACGACTCGGACAACAACTTCGTCGTCATCCAGCCCGACGAAGACGATCCGGCCTGGTTCACCTCCGTCGCGGTCCTGGAGGAAGGCGGCTACGAGGTCGTGCGACGCGACATCACCCGTCGCGAACACGACGTCGCCACCGAGACCGGCATCGGCCGGATCGCCCGCGACCTCACCATCTGGATGGCCGCTCGCGACTTCCCCGGACGGCCCAGCAAGCACGCCAGCAACTTCTAGAGCACGCCGCCCTCGTTCCCTCTCACCGAAGCACGGGCTGCTGCAGGGGTTGCCCCGCGCAACGTGCGAACTGGGCGCGGGGCAACCTGGTGTCGGCGTACAAGTGAACGCGCACCACTGCGTACGGATGAAAGTGCACCGTTGTTGATGCGGTGGGGTTGGTGTCGCGCGAGTCTTCTGTCGT
>NZ_JBFAYB010000161.1:0-10356 GCF_040681075.1 Streptomyces sp. NPDC051907
TTTTCTGTCTGTCGTGTTTCGCGCGCGGACCGGGTACCACAGCGCCGTGTTCCCGCCCGGGTGTCTTGGGGCGGGAGCGGACCACAGTCATGGGCGCCTGAGGTTCGCCGGCGTCTAGCGGGCGGACCTGCGGCGGGTGGCGAACACCGCCGCGGCGCCGAGGGCCAGGGCGCCCGCGCCGCCGATCGCGATGTACGGGGTGGTGCTGTCGCCGCCGGTCTCGGCGAGGTTCTCGCTGCCGCCGGCCGGGGCGGCGGCGGGCTCGTCTCCGGCGCTCTTGACCTCGGGAGCGTTGGCGGCGGGCTTCTCGGCGGGCTTGTCCACCGGCTTCTCGGCGGGCTTGTCGGCCGGGGCGGCCGAGTGGTCGTCCCCGCCGTGCCCGTTGTGGTCGACGGTCGACTTGTCGGCACCGTCGGCTATCTCCTCCTCGGAGGGCGCGGAGGCGGCGGGCGCGGGAGCGGCGCCCGGGCCGGCGCTGCCGCTGTCCTTGCCGAAGACCACGTCGGAGCAGGTGTAGAAGGCCTCGGGGGAGTCCGAGCGCTGCCAGATGGAGTAGACGAGGTGCCGGCCGGACTTGGCGGGCACGGTGCCGTCGAAGACGTACTCGCCGTTCACCAGCTTGGGGTCGGCGACCTTGGCGAACGGCTTCGCCTCAAGGTCGGACCACTTCAGCGGCTTCGACGGGTCGTAGCCGTCCTTGGTGACGTACAGCTCGAAGGAGCCCTTGTGCGGGGCGGTCGCCTTGTAGTGGAAGGTGTGCTTTCCGGCGGCGAGCTTGCTGGCCGGCCAGTCGCCGCGGGGCAGGTCGAGCCCCTTGTACTTGTCGCGGCCGGCGCTGCACAGCTTGCCGTCCGGGATCAACTGCTGGTGCTTCCCGGCGGCGTTGGCGATGTTGACTTCGTTCCAGTCGTAGAAGGCCTGGGTCCCGCTGGCCGCGACCGCCGCCTTGCACGCAGCCGACTTCGGACTCTCGGGCCCCTCGGCGAAACAGGCGGACACCCGGCTGACCGGGTCCGTCATCGACCCGTGCGCGACGGCCGGCCAGGCGGCCAGCCCGACCAACGCGACCGGCGCGAAGCCGAGGGCGACGACCGAGGCGACCTTGCGGCGAGCGGTCATGGTGACGTTCTCCTTCAGAGCGACAGCTGTGGGGGACGAAGCTGGACTCGAACGGGCGGCGCAGCCCCCCGTCGGCTACGGCGCCGAACGCTCGAACCAGCCCCGGCGATCAGCAAGCTAGCCGCTCCCAACGACGAAATCGCCTGCTGGGAGGGGGTGACGGCGATCCTTATGGCCGCTTTAAGGAGGGGGTAAGGAGGGGCTCAGGTAGGGGGCGGTGCGGGCTCGTCTGCCGGCTGGAGCGGGGAGCCGATGGGGCCGAGTATTGGCTCACTGGGAGTTCGCCGCCTGTGCAGGAGGATGCCGTGGGCGCCAACGAGTGGGTCAGCACCTCGATGCCGTACCTGACGCCGCGGGAAAAGGGTCAGCCCGACGCCTGGGGGGCCGAGGCGTCCTCCCGGGGGCGCCAGGGGAGTCAACGCATCGTCCATGCCGGCGAAGTGGCCGCGCCGTCCGAGGTCGCGGTGCTGCTCGGGGTCGCGGAGGGGGAAGCGGTCGTCGTACGCCGCCGGATGATGTATCTCGACGACCAACCCTGCGAATTGACGGACACCTACTACCCCTTGCGCATCGCCCGGGGCACCCGCCTCGCGGGGACGGCGAAGATCCCCGGTGGCGCGGTGACCTTCCTGGCCGAGTTCGGGCACGTCGGCGTGCGGGTGCGTGAGGACGTGGTGGCACGGGTGCCTCGTGCAGCGGAGCGGGAGGCTCTGCGGACCGGTCCGGACGAACCGGTCCTGCAGCTGACGCGCACCACGCTGGACAGCGACGACCGGCCGATTCAGGTCGACATGATGATCATGCCTGCCGACCGCCAGAGGCTGCGGTGCGAGATCAGGATCGGATGGCCGTGCCCATGACCTAGCCGGGCCCTTTCGACGACAGCGGACTCGGCCCGCCTACCCGCTCGTCACCGGCGCGTCCGCCGGCAGGCCGAAGTGGGTGCGGGCCGCCGACTCCGTCGTCGGTGTGCCGTTCCAGGCGGCGCGGCGGATCTCCGCCGCGGCGGCCTTGGAGAAGGAGCGGCCGATCCAGGCGTCGTAGCCCGCTCCGTCCGGTGGGGCGTCGTGGTGGGTGACGCGGTAGGCGCCCTGAGGGGTCGGGGCCAGCTTCATCAAGTGGGGGCCGCTCATGCCCGTGCCCTGGACGAGGCTTCCGGCGCGGCCCTCCAGTTCGGAGCAGTCCGCCACCAGGCCCACCGTCAACGCGCCGGCCTCGGACTTCCGGATCTCGACGATCTTCTCCGCGCAGAACCAGCGGGCCTTCGACGACGGGCTGTCGCCGAGCAGGCCGCCGTCCTTCGACGCCTCGGCGACCAGGGCGTCGTGCACCGCCGGCTGCACGGCCTTCCGCAGCTCCGGGTCGACGTCGGGCGGCGACGCCGTGCACCCCGCGGTCACCGCTGCCAAGGCCGCGAGCGCCCCCGCGGCCCGCCGCGCACCCACCCTGTTCATACGTCCCCCGCTTCCCCCGACCGTCGAACGCGTCCGAACGCGTCCGCAGTCGAACGCTACTGCGCATAGGCGCCAGGGAGCCGCTCTTCAGCCGATCCGCCGATACCGTCGCTCCGGCCGGCCCGTGCCCCCGTACCGCAGCGTGACCTCCACCCGGCCCGTCTCCACGAAGTACTCCAGATACCTGCGCGCGCTCACCCGCGACAGCGAGCCCGCCTCCGCGCACTCGGACGCCGACAGGTCGCCGTCGTGCTCGCGCAGGATGCGCTCCACCAGCTCCGCCGTGTGCGGCGCCAGGCCCTTGGGGAGCTCCCGGGAGCCCGGCGGGCGGGTGCCGAAGATCTGGTCGACGTCCTCCTGGCGCGCCTCGCTCAGGCCCGCGAGCCGGGCCCGCACCGAGGCGACATGGCGCAGCTGCTCCTGGAGGGCCGCCTGGTTGAAGGGCTTGATCAGATAGTGCAGGGCCCCCGCCCGCAGCGCCGCCCGCACCACGCCGGCGTCCCGCGCCGCCGTGATGAACAGCGCGTCCACGCTCGGCCTGCCGTCCCGCTCCTCCGCGGCGCGCAGCTCACGCAGCACGCTGATCCCGTCCATGTCGGGCAGATAGACGTCCAGGAGCACCAGGTCCGGGCGGAGCCGGTCCGCCGCGCGCAGCGCCTCCGCGCCGCTGTGAGCCACCCCGACGACCCGGAAGCCCTCCGTCGCGGACACATAGCGGCTGTGCAGCTTGGCGACCATGAAGTCGTCGTCCACCACCAGCACATTCGTCACGACGTCACGCTAAGCCGCTACCACAACGACCACAACGTCCGTTGATTCCGGAAGAGAGACAGCTTCTTAACGCGCAGGCAACATGTGGGCCACCTCACACCTCCCTCGCTCCGTGCGAGCTCCGTACGAAAGGCGGCTCACGTGCGATTGCGCACTCCCCTCGCCCTGCTCGGGGCGGCGACGCTGGTGCTCGTGGGCCCGCCGCTGCTCACCGCGGGCAGCGGCGCCGACACCGGCACCCAGATCCCCGGACTGCGGTTCATGGTCCCGAACACCCCCGGCGGCGGCTACGACATCACCGCCCGCACCGCGGCCAAGAACGCCGAGGACGCCGAACTCACCCACAACGTCGAGGTGTTCAACCTGCCCGGGGCCGGCGGCACCGTCGGCCTCACCCGGCTCGTCGGCGAGCACGGCAACGGCAAGCTCGCCATGTCCATGGGCCTCGGCGTCGTCGGCGCCGTGCACACCAACAAGTCGCCCAAGACCCTCGCCGACACCACCCCGATCGCCCGGCTCACCGAGGAGCAGGACATCGTCGTGGTCGGCAAGGACTCCCCGTACAAGACCATCGACGACCTCCTCGCCGCGTGGAAGAAGGACCCCGGCAAACTGCCCGTAGGCGGCGGCTCCTCGCCCGGCGGGCCCGACCACCTCGCGCCGATGCTGATGGCGCAGGCCGCCGGGATCGCCCCCAAGACCGTCAACTACATCCCCTTCGACGGCGGCGGCGAGCTCCTCGCCTCGATCCTCGGCGACAAGGTCGCCTTCGGCGTCTCCGGCGTCAGCGAGTACCTCGACCAGATCAAGTCCGGCGAGCTGCGGCTGCTGGCCGTCACCGGACCCAAGCGGGTCCCCGGACTGGACGCCCCCACCCTGCGCGAGGCCGGACTCGACACCGAGTTCACCAACTGGCGCGGCATCGTCGCCCCGCCAGGACTCACCGACGCCGAGCGCGACAAGCTCGTCGGCCTCGTCCAGAAGCTGCACGACTCCCCGCAGTGGAAGGACTCGCTGAAGAAGAACGGCTGGAGCGACGCGTTCCTGACCGGCGACGCGTTCGGCGACTTCCTCGCCCAGCAGGACACTCGCGTGGACTCGGTGCTGAAGGAGCTGGGGCTGTGACCGATCAGACCGCTCAGACCGATCAGACCACCGACACGTCGCGTCGCTCCTGGCTGCGCGAGCACTCCGAACTCGGCGTCGGCCTCTTCCTGTTCGCCATCGGCCTCCTCGTCCTGACCGACGCGCTCACCATGGACGTCGACATCGCGCAGCGCGGGCCCATCGGACCGAGGACCGTCCCCGTCGTCGTCGGCGCGGGCCTCCTCGTCGTCGCGGTGCTCCTCGCCGTCGACGTCCTGCGCGGCGGCCGCGGCGAGGCCGAGGGCGGCGAGGACGTCGACCTCAGCGAGCCCGGCGACTGGCGTACGGTCCTGCTCCTCGCCGGAGTCTTCCTCGCCTTCGCCGTGCTGATCGGCCCGCTCGGCTTCCCCGTCGCCGGCGCGCTGCTCTTCTGGGGCTCGGCCTTCGCCCTCGGCAGCCGCCATCTCGACCGCGACCCGCTGATCGCCGCAGCGCTCTCCCTCGCCACCTACTTCGTCTTCGACAACCTGCTCGGCGTTCCCCTGCCGGGCGGCCCGCTGATGGGAGTGCTGTAGCCGATGGACTCTCTCAACTCCCTCATAGACGGCTTCGGCACCGCGCTGACCCCGGTCAATCTGCTCTGGGCCGCCCTCGGCGTCCTGCTGGGCACCGCGATCGGCGTGCTGCCCGGCATCGGCCCCGCCATGGCGGTGGCGCTGCTGCTGCCGGTGACGTACGGCCTGGAGCCGACCGGCGCGTTCATCATGTTCGCCGGCATCTACTACGGAGCGATGTTCGGCGGCTCCACCACCTCGATCCTGCTGAACACCCCCGGCGAGAGCGCCGCCGTCGTCGCCGCGATCGAGGGCAACCCGATGGCGAAGTCCGGCCGCGGCGCCCAGGCCCTCGCGGCCGCCGCCGTCGGGCACTTCGCCGGCGGCATGATCGGCACGATCCTGCTGGTCGTCCTCGCGCCGACCGTGGCCAAGCTCGCCGTCGACATCGGCGCGCCCGACTACTTCGCGATCATGGTCCTCGCCTTCATCGCGGTGACCTCGGTCCTCGGCTCCTCCCGCATCCGCGGGCTCGCCTCGCTGCTGATCGGCCTCACCCTCGGGCTCGTCGGCCTCGACCAGATGACCGGCCAGCAGCGACTCACCTTCGGCTCGCTCCAGCTCGCCGACGGCATCGACGTCGTGATCGTCGCGGTCGGCCTCTTCGCGATCGGCGAGGCCCTGTGGGTCGCCGCCCATCTGCGGCGCTCCACCGGCGAGGCCATCCCGGTCGGCCGCCCCTGGCTCGCCAAGTCCGATGTGCGGCGCACCTGGAAGTCCTGGCTGCGCGGACCCGCCATCGGCTTCCCGTTCGGCGCGATCCCGGCCGGCGGCGCGGAGATCCCGACCTTCCTCTCGTACGTCACCGAGAAGCGGCTGTCCCGGCACAAGGAGGAGTTCGGCAAGGGCGCCATCGAAGGCGTCGCGGGACCGGAGTCCGCGGCCTCCGCCTCCGCCGCCGGCACGCTCGTGTCGATGCTGACGCTGGGCCTGCCCACCACCGCCGTCGCGGCCGTCATGCTCGCCGCCTTCCAGCAGTACGGAATCCAGCCGGGACCGCTCCTCTTCGAGCGCGAGCCCGACCTGGTGTGGGGCCTGATCGCCTCGCTCTTCGTCGGCATGGTGCTGCTGCTGGCGCTGAACCTGCCGCTCGCCCCGGTCTGGGCGAAGCTGCTGCGCATTCCGCGTCCGTACCTCTACGCCGGCATCCTCTTCTTCGCCGCCGTCGGCGCGTACGCGGTCGGCGGCGAGGCACTCGACCTGGTGATCCTGCTGATCATCGGCCTGATCGGGTTCGGCATGCGGCGCTACGGACTGCCCGTCCTGCCCGCCGTCATCGGCGTCATCCTCGGCCCGGCCGCCGAGCAGCAGCTGCGCCGCGCCCTCCAGATCAGCGACGGCAGCGTCACCGGCCTGGTCGACACGCCGTTCTCGGTTGCGGTGTACGCCGTGATCGCGATCCTGCTCGCCTGGCCGTGGCTGAAGAAGCTGATCACTCGGCGACGTAACGTGTCCGCATGAGCGAGGACATCCGGCCCGCCACGGCCGACGACGCAGCCGTGGTCAAGGCCGTGACGGACGCGGCCTACAGCCACTACATCGAGCGGATCGGCGTCGTCCCCGTCCCGATGGAGGCGGACCACGCCGCCGACATCGCGGCGGGGAGGGTGTTCGTGGTCGGGAGCCCGGTGCGGGGTCTGATCGTGCTGACCCCGCACCCGGGGCACCTCTTCATCGACTCGGTCGCCGTCCACCCCGACGCCCACGGCACGGGCCTCGGCCGCAGGCTGCTGGCCTTCGCCGAGTCGCACGCGCGCGAGCTGGGCCTCGAGGAGATCCAGCTCTATACGAACGCGCTGATGTGGGAGAACCAGAAGCTGTACACGCGGTACGGCTACGAGGTCGTGGAGCGGCGCGTCGACGGACGGTACGACCGCGTCCACTACCGCAAGCCGGTCTGAGCGAGCGGCGGGCGGGCCGGGCGTGCGGGCCGGGTGTGCGGGCCGGGTGTGCGGGTCGGGTGTGCGGGTCGGGTGTGCGGGCCGGGCGCGCCCGTCAGCCGTGCAGCTCGGTCAACTCGGTCAGCTTCCCCTCGCGGGCGAGGACTTCCAGCTCGTCCAGAGCCCGCACCGCGCGGTCCGCGGCCTCCGGGTCGCGGGCCGCGAGGCCGCTGTCGGCGAACTCGTCCTCGTCCAGACGGAGGATCTCCCCGCCGTCCGCCGACACCCATAGATCGAGGTCCAGGTCCTCCACGGTCAGCACGCCGTCCGCGAGGACCGCCGGGCGCGTGATGTCGCAGTACCAGCCCTTGAGCGTGCCGTCGCCCGTGCGGACCTCCTTCACCGCGTACCACCGGTCGCGCCAGTAGTGCTCGGTGAACACGTCGCCCGGCTCGAACCGCACGAAGCCGAAGTCGCGGACCCCTTCGCCCGCCCACGCCGCCCGCACCACCGCGTGCGCGCCGTCGTCGGCGACCGGCGCGGCGGGATAGCGGATCTTGGTCTTGCCCGCCTTGACGAGCCGTACCTCAAGCGAGGGAGCGGACATGACGTACCTCCGTAGCGCAGATCTGGTAGCCGAACCATGCGTTGACCGCAAGCATCGGGCCGTTCTCGCCGTCGTTGCTGGTGAACGCCTCCGTGTAGCCCGCCGCACGGGCCCGGTGCAGCGAGTGGGCCTTCACCAGCTTGGCGAAGCCGCGGCCCCGGTGGGCGCGCAGCGTCCCCGTCATCCCGGACAGATAGCGGCCGGCGCCGTCGCACAGGGCCGCCGTGAAGGCCGCGACCGCGCCGTCGACCACGATGACCGTGGACAGACCGCGGTCCAGCAGCGGGTTGTTCCATGTGTGGGCGACCCAGTCCTCGTAGTCGCCGAAGTCCGTGCTGATGTCGCCCGGCTCGTCCGAGGTGGTCTCGGCGTCGGCCAGGAACATCGGGCGCGGGTCGGCCTCGAAGTCCCGCGCGGAGCGCAGCTCGACGCCCGGGGGGAGCTCGGGGAGCGGGGGCAGCGTGCCGTCCGCCAGGTCGAGGCGCTGGAAGTGGGCCGGGCGGGTGGGGCGGTAGCCGCGCTTCTCGGCGAAGGACCGGGACGCCGGCTCGTCCATGACCCAGGCGTACAGGCTCTTCGCGCCCTCGGCCGCCAGATGCTCCTCGGCGGCGCGGAGCAGCAGCGCGCCCGCGCCCTTGCCCCGGTGCTCCGGGTGGACCTGCGGGGTGGCGAACGACTGGCCCGGCTCGCTGCTGTCGTACGCGACGCCGACATGCGCCGTGCCGATCGTCTCGCCGTCCTGCTCGGCGATCAACAGCCGGTACTTCTTGGCGGGGTTGGCGGTCCGGACGCCGAAGAGAACGGAGTCCGCCGTCGTCACCTCGAAGGGGACGGCCGACCGGCGGACGCGGACCACGGCCTCCGCGTCCTCGAGGCTGTCCGGACGCAGGTCGCGGATGATCACAGTCATGGGCCGCACGCTACGTGGGCGCCCGGCGCGGTCGCCTCCCCTTTTCCGGCGGCCCGACCGGCGGGTGGGGGAGAATCGTGCTGTGACCCTGAAGATCGTCATTGACACGGAATCGGCGACCGCGCCGTACGAACAGCTGCGCGCCCAGATCTCCCAGCAGGCGCGCTCCGGCAGACTGCCCGTCGGCTACAAGCTGCCGACCGTACGGGGCCTCGCCGAGGAGCTGGGGCTCGCGGCCAACACGGTGGCCAAGGCGTACCGCGCGCTGGAGTCGGACGGGGTGATCGAGACGCGCGGCCGCAACGGCACCTTCGTCGCGGCGGCGGGCGACGCGGCGGCACGCGAGGCCGCGCTGGCGGCGGCGGCGTTCGCCGAGCACGCCCGCCGGCTGGGCCTGTCCCGCGCGGACGCGCAGTCGGCGATCGACGACGCACTGCGGGCGGCGTACGGCCGCTGAGGCGCGGGGGAGCGGTGCGCATGGTGGGGGTGTTGCCGATCGCGCGGGTGCTACCTATAGCGGGTGCGTTGCCGGTCGCGCGGGTGCGCCTCACGGCGGGGGTGCCGCCGGTCGTGCGGGTGCTGCCCATAGCGGAGGCGCTACCGATCGCGCGGGCCCCCATAGCCCGTGCGTTCCCGGTCGCCCGCGCGCCGCAAGGCCCCGCAGAGCGCTACAGATAGAGCCCCGCGTCCGCGCCCTTGTTCTGGTCCGGGACCGAGGCCGGGTTGCTGCCCCGGCGCAGCGCGTACAGCTCCGCCAGCGTCGCGCCCTCCCGGCCCACCCCCTCCTCCGTGCCGAGCCACTCCACCGACTCCTTGCGGGTCAGCGCGCCCACCTCGATCCGGGCCAGACAGCGGCCGGGGCGGACCACCGCGGGGTGGAGGCGCTCCAGGTCCTCGTTGGTCGTCACGCCGACCAGGACATTGCGGCCCTGGCCCAGCAGACCGTCCGTCAGGTTGAGCAGTCGGGAGAGCGCCTGGCCCGCCGTGTGCTTGGCCTCGCCGCGGATCAGCTCGTCGCAGTCCTCGAGCAGCAGGAGCCGCCAGCGGCCCTTGGACGTGCCCTCGTCCTCGCCGATCGCGATGTCCATCAGATAGCCGACGTCGTTGAAGAGCCGCTCGGGGTCGAGCACGCAGTCGACCTGGCACCAGTCCCGCCAGGAGCGGGCCAGGGTGCGCAGCGCGGAGGTCTTGCCGGTGCCCGGCGGGCCGTGCAGCAGAAGCAGCCGGCCCGCGATGTGGTCGGGCGTCACCTTCATCAGGCGGTCCATCGCGTCGGCGACCGGCGCGGTGTAGTTGGGCCGGACCTCGTCCCAGGTCCCGGCGGCGATCTGGCGCGTGGTGCGGTGCGGGCCGCGGCGCGGCGAGACGTACCAGAACCCCATCGTGACGTTCTCCGGCTGCGGCTCGGGCTCGTCGTGCGCGCCGTCCGTCGCCTGCTTGAGGATCTTCTCGGCGAGGTCGGAGGTGACCGCCGTGACCGTGACGTCGGCGCCGCGGTTCCAGCGGGAGATCAGCAGCGTCCAGCCGTCGCCCTCGGCGAGCGTGGCGCTCCGGTCGTCGTCGCGGGCGGCGCGCAGCACGGACGCCGCCGGCGGCAGCAGCGTGGCGCCGGGCTTGACGCGGTCGATGGTCGAGCTGTGGGAGTACGGCTGCTCGCCCGTCGCGAAGCGGCCGAGGAAGAGCGCGTCGACGACGTCCGAAGGGGAGTCGCTGTCGTCGACGTTGAGCCTGATCGGCAGAGCGTCCTGAGGGTTGGCAGACATGCGCCCATGATCCGGCACGGGACTGCCGCGCGCACCGTGTTTTGACTGCTGGCGTGTGGCGCAGGCGCACCCCCAGGTACTCGCGGGCGCACGCCCCCAGGTGCTCGGGGGCGGCCGACCGCCTCCGAGCACCGGGCGCGCGCCCTCCCGGG
>NZ_JBFAYB010000162.1:0-10259 GCF_040681075.1 Streptomyces sp. NPDC051907
GCCCGCACAGGGCACGTCACCGTCGCCCCGGGGGGCTTCGCCCCCGTACGGCCTTCGGCCGTGTCCTCAATCGCCGGACGGGCTGAAAATCCAGCCACGTGGGGGTCCCCCCGGACGAAGTCTGGGGGAGTTTGAGGCGCGGGGGTCCGGGGGCGGAGCCCCCGCGAGGGCGCCCCAGACCGGCCAACTCCGCCCCGCCCGCGTTTGAGCCGCACCCCCCAGGGCAGAGCCCCGCAGGGAGCCCGCACGAGCCCAGACCGCCCGCGACGCCGTCCCACCCCGTCCCCCGCCTCCCGTAAATCCTCTCGCTCCAGCCGTTCCTGACAGCCCGTCAGTTCTGTAATCTGACTATGCGTCAGTTAAGTTGCCCAACAAGCAGGAGCGGGGCTCAGCGATGCTTGGATCAACTCACGGCACCCTCACCTCCGACCTCCGCGCACGAGTGGTGGCCTGCGGGGAGCAGCCACGCGATGCCGTACACGACACCGTCTCCGTCTCCGACGGCGACCTGGACGTCAGCGGGCGGCCCCTCTACGCGCCCGTGCCCGACCTGGACCGGTTCTTTCGGCCAGGCTCCGTCGCCGTCGTCGGCGCGTCCGACGGCGAGGGACGGCCCAATACGGGGATCACCCGCCAGCTCGTCGACTGGGCCGAGCGCGTCGGCGCCCGCCTGTACCCGGTGCATCCCACCCGCACGTCCGTCTTCGGACTGCCCGCCCACCCCTCCGTCCGCGCGCTGCCCGAACCGGTCGACCTCGCGGTCCTCCTGGTCGGCGACCCCCTCCCGGTCATCGAGGAACTCGCTGAGGCCAAGGTGAAGTTCGCCGTCGCCTTCGCCTCCGGATACGCCGAGACCGGCGAGGAGGGCGCGGCCGCCCAGACGCGGCTCGCCGCCGCGGTGGAGCGCGCCGGGCTGCGCCTGCTCGGGCCCAACACCAACCTCAACGCCTTCGAGAGGTTCCGCGACGACCTGGACGGTCCCGCCATCGCCCTGATCACCCAGTCCGGGCACCAGGGGCGGCCCGTGTTCACCATGCAGGAGCTGGGCGTACGCCTGTCCCACTGGGCGCCCACGGGCAACGAGGCCGATCTGGAGACCGCGGACTTCATCTCGTACTTCGCCGAGCGGCCCGAGGTCGGGGCCATCGCCTGCTACGTGGAAGGACTCAAGGACGGACGCTCCTTCCTGCTCGCCGCCGACCGGGCCGCGCGGCGCGGGGTCCCGGTCGTCGCGGTCAAGGTCGGCCGCACCGAGACCGGCGCGCGGATGGCCGCCTCCCACACCGGCAAGCTGACCGGCGCGGACCAGGTGGTGGACGCGGCCATGCGGCAGTTCGGCGTGATCCGCGTCGACGGGCTGGACGAGCTCCAGGACACCTCAGCGCTGCTGGCGCGGGCCCGCAAGCCGCAGGCGGACGGGGTCGTCGTCTATTCGATCTCGGGCGGCACGGGCGCGCACTTCTCGGACCTGGCGACCGCGGCCGGGCTCACGCTGCCCCAGCTCTCCGCCGCCAAGCAGGCCGAGCTGCACGAGTGGATACCGGACTATCTCAGTGTGGCCAACCCCGTCGACAACGGCGGGCACCCCGTGGGCGACTGGCGCGGCCGCAAGATCATCGACGCGATCCTCGCCGACCCGGAAGTCGGCGTGCTGATCTGCCCGATCACCGGCCCCTTCCCGCCGATGAGCGACAAGCTGGCACAGGACCTCGCCGACGCGGCGGAGGCCACGGACAAGCTGGTGTGCGTGGTGTGGGGATCGCCGGTGGGGACGGAGGCCGCCTACCGCGAGACCCTGCTCGGATCCTCGCGCGTCGCCACCTTCCGCACCTTCGGCAACTGCATCACGGCCGTCCGCGCCTATCTGGACCACCACCGCTTCACCACCGGCTACCTCTCCCCCTTCGACGAGGCGCCGCGCACGCCGTCGCCCTCCTTCCGCAAGGCGCAGGCACTGATGCGCCCCGGCAAGCAGCTGAGCGAGCACGCGGCGAAGCAGCTCCTTCGGGCGTACGGCATTCGCGTACCGCGCGAGCAGTTGGTGACCAGCGCCGCCGCCGCGGTCCGGGCGGCCGGCCTGGTCGGCTACCCGGTCGTCATGAAGGCCTCCGGGACGCAGCTCGCCCACAAGACCGAGCTGGGCCTGGTCAAGATCGGGCTGACCTCGGCCAGCCAGGTCCGCGACGCCTACCGCGAACTGACCGACATCGCCCGCTTCGAGGGCGTCGACCTGGACGGCATCCTGGTCTGCCAGATGGTCGAGCGGGGCGTCGAGATGGTCGTCGGCGTCACCCAGGACGCCCTCTTCGGCCCGACGGTGACGGTGGGCCTGGGCGGGGTGCTGGTGGAGGTCCTGCACGACGCCGCCGTGCGCGTGCCCCCCTTCGGCGAGGGGCAGGCGCGCGCGATGCTCGGCGAACTGCGCGGCCGGGCGCTGCTGGACGGAGTGCGCGGCGGACCGCCGGTGGACGTGGACGCGCTGGTGGAGGTCGTGCTCCGGGTCCAGCGGATGGCGCTGGAGCTGGGCGACGAGCTGTCGGAGCTGGACGTCAACCCGCTGATGGTGCTGCCACGCGGACAGGGCGCGGTGGCGCTGGACGCCCTCGCCGTGTGCCGGTGACGGCGGCCTGGACTGGAGCTCGCACATGACTTCCTCCCCCGAAGAATCCACTGACTCATTGATACTGCACACCACTGACAACGGCGTCTCGTGGATCACCCTCAACCGCCCCGAGGCCCTGAACGCCGTCACCTGGGACCAGAGGGAGAGGATCATCGCGCTGCTCGCGGCGGCCTCCGCGGACCCGGACGTACGGGCCGTCGTCCTCACCGCGACCGGCAAGGGCTTCTGCGCGGGCGCGGACCTGCGCAGCGGTCCGGCCGCCGGCCGCGAGAGGGTCCCCGGCGATGTGGCCCGTACGATCCGGCTCGGCGCGCAGCGCCTCGTCGGCGCCGTACTGGACTGCGAGAAGCCGGTCGTCGCGGCCGTCAACGGGACCGCCGCCGGCATCGGCGCCCATCTCGCCTTCGCCTGCGATCTCGTGCTGGCCGCCGAGCCGGCCACGTTCATCGAGGTCTTCGTACGCCGGGGACTCGTACCGGACGGCGGCGGCGCCTATCTCCTGCCTCGACTGATCGGCCCGCAGCGCGCGAAGGAGCTGATGTTCTTCGGGGACTCCCTCCCGGCCGCCGAGGCGGAGCGGCTCGGCCTCGTCAACCGGGTCGTGCCCGCCGACGAGTTGGAGAAGACCGCAAGAGCCTGGGCCGAGCGGCTGGCCGCCGGGCCGACGAGGGCCATAGCGCTCACCAAGCAGCTGGTGAACGCCTCACTGGACGCCGACCGCGCCTCCGCCTTCGCGGCGGAGGCGGCGGCCCAGGAGATCAACATGACGACGCACGACGCGAACGAGGGCGTGGCGAGCTTCGTGGAGCGCCGGACTCCGCGGTACCGGGGCCGCTGACGTACCGGGGCCGCTGACGTACCAGGGTCGCTGACGTACCAGGGAAAGGGGGACGCACCAGGAAAGGAGGACGGTGCCGTCAGAGGGTCAGGGCTGCTTGCGGAGGACGTATAGATCGCCCGAGTCCGGGTCGCCCAGCACCATGAACAGCTCCAGCTGCTCCTTCGTACCGCTGATCTCCCACTGCGGGGTCGAGGGGCAGCCGTTCACCGACAGCGAGACCCCGTCCCGGCGCGTGCTGGTCCCCTCCTCGAACGCCCACGTGCCCGAGCCGCTGCAGAACTCCGTGGCGTACCCGTCGTGGCTGTCGTGCGGCAGCTCGGTGACGAGCGCCCGGCCGTCCGCGTTCAGGCGCACGACGATCGAGTCGTCGTCCTTGCCCTGCCAGACGCCCACCGCCTGGTCCCTGCTGAACTCGGGCGGCGCGTACGACTTCAGGAGGCCGGTCTGGATGCCGAGCACGCTGAGGCCCGCCGCCAGGGCCGCGCCCGCCGCCGTGGCGAGGGTGATCTGCCAGATCAGCCGCCAGCGCGAGCGCAGCAGCCCGGCTTGGGCACGCCGTACGTACCAGCAGGCGATGAGCGCGGGGAGGACGCCCGCGCCTCCGAGCCACAGCCAGGACTCGAGGTAGCCCGCACCGATCTTCCAGGGCAGCACGGCGTACACCGCGGACAGCCCGACCGCCGCGACCGCGCTCCATCCCCACTCGGGGGGCCGGCGCAGCGCTGCGCGGCGCCCCAGGGCGAGCGCGGGCAGGCCTATGGCGATCGCGTGGGCGAACCCCGCCAGCCCCAGGAACAGCGGGAAGAGCGGAACGACGCAGACCAGCCCGACCGCCGGGCCCCACGCGTAGTACGTGTCGCTCTCGCTGGGCATGACGATCCAGACCACCGTCGCGAGCGCGATCTGCGCGCCGAAGACCGAGGCCGACGCCAGCACGCCCGTGCCGACCCAGCTGCCGTACGGCCGCCGCGCCGAGGCGCTGACCGGCGCTTTCAGCGGTGCGTTCATCGTGTCTCCCCACCCATGGGGCAGAAGATACGTCCGGGGTGCGGGCGGCTCGGCGCCGGGCTTCCAATCTGACGAACCGTCAGGTTCAATGGGAGGCGTGATGGGACACGCAGGGATGGCGGCCACCGCCGTCCGGTACCTCAGGTCAGTCGGAACGCCCATAGCCGCCGCGTCGGCCATAGAGCCCTACGACACGCTTCCACGCCCCGACCTCCGCGCGGTCGGCGACGACGAGCGGCTGCCGGTCGACCCGGGCGAGTACCGGCGGGTGCTGGGGCACTTCGCGACCGGCGTGACGGTCGTGACGGCGTACGACGACGACGGCCCGGCCGGGTTCGCCTGCCAGTCCTTCGCCTCGCTCTCGCTCGACCCGCCGCTCGTCGCCTTCATGGTCGGCCGTACGTCGACGACCTGGCCCCGCATCGCCCGGGCCGGGGTCTTCTGCGTCAACGTCCTGGGCGCGGAGCAGGGCGGGCTGTGCAGGGGCTTCGCGGTCAGCGGGGCCGACAAGTTCGCGGGAGTCGCGTACGAGGCGTCGCCGGCGACCGGGTCGCCGCTGCTGGAGGGCGTGCCGGCCTGGGTCGACTGCACGATCCAGAACGTGCACACCGGCGGCGACCATCTGATCGTCGTGGGCCGGGTGGAGGCGCTGGGCGCGGAGGCGGGGGGCGAGCCGCTGCTGTTCCACCGGGGCGTGTTCGGCCGCTTCAGCTCCTGACCCGCGGCCCCGTAGCCCCTGCGCCCCCGCCCCGCCCGTACGCGACGACCCGGCTGCCCGGCTACGCGGCTAGCGTCTGCGTCGTCGGCTTGCGGCGGATCACCAGAGCCATCAGCGCGGCGGCGGCGCACAGCGCGCCCGAGGCGTACCAGACCACGTCGTACGAGCCGAACGCGTCCCGCGCCAGACCGCCAGCGAACGCCACGATCGCCGCGCCCACCTGATGCGAGGCCAGCACCCAGCCGAAGACGATCGCGCTGTCGTCGCCATAGTGCTCACGGCACAGGGCGATCGTCGGCGGTACGGTCGCCACCCAGTCCAGTCCGTAGAAGACGATGAAGAAGACCATGGGCGGGTGGACCGACGGAGCGAGCAGCATCGGCAGGAAGAGCAGGCTGATACCGCGCAGCGCGTAGTAGACCGCCAGCAGCCGGCGCGCCTCATAGCGGTCGGTGAACCAGCCCGACGCGATCGTGCCGACGACGTCGAAGACCCCGATCACCGCGAGCAGCGAGGCGGCGGCCGTGACGGGCATGCCGTGGTCGTGGGCGGCGGGCACGAAGTGGGTCTGGACCAGGCCGTTCGTGGACGCGCCGCAGATCGCGAAGGTCCCGGCGAGCAGCCAGAACGGTCCCGTACGGGCGGCTGAGAACAGCACGGCGACGGCCCGCCGCGCCGCGCCGGGCACCGGCGCGGGCTTCGGCGTGAACTCCTTCGCGCCATAGGGGGCGAGCCCCACGTCCGCCGGGTGGTCGCGCAGCAGCAGCCAGACGAAGGGCACGACGGCGAGCGCCGACAGCGACACCGTGATCGACGCGGGACGCCAGCCGTGCTCCTCCACCAGCCAGGACAGCAGCGGCAGGAAGATCAGCTGGCCGGAGGCGGAGGCCGCCGTCAGGATGCCGGTGACCAGGCCCCGCCGCTCCGTGAACCACCTGTTGGTGACCGTCGCCGCGAACGCGAGCGCCATAGAGCCGCTGCCCAGTCCGACCAGCAGACCCCAGTAGAGGATCAACTGCCAGGACGACGACATGAAGACGGTCAGGCCCGAGCCCAGCGCGATCACCGTCAGCGCGACGGCGACGACCTTGCGGATGCCGAAGCGGTCCATCAAGGCGGCCGCGAAGGGAGCCGTCAGGCCATAGAGCGCGAGGTTCACCGAGACGGCGAGGCCGATGGTCCCGCGCGACCAGTCGAACTCCTTGTGCAGCGGATCGATCAGCAGGCCCGGGAGGGAGCGGAAGGCGGCGGCGCCGATGATCGTCACAAAGGCGACGGCCGCGACGAACCACGCGCGGTGGACGCGTCGGGAGGGTCTGGGGGCGGGGGCGAGGGGCTGAGGTGCGGGAAGTCCGGTTGTCTGCGTCACGTCAAACAGCATCCGGCGAGACGGCCGCCCGCAACGAGTGGCCCGAGGGACAGCGTTCGCTAGGATCGGGCCATGACGAAGGCCACCGGAAAAACCGAGGAAACAGCTGCCGGAGAGGCGACGCCCCGCAAGCACCGCGTCGTCGTCCTCGCCATGCCCCAGGTCATCCCGTTCGAGCTGGGCATCCCCCACCGCATCTTCGGCCGCGCCTTCGGCCCCGACGGCGAAACGCTCTACGAGGTCGTCACCTGCGCGCCCGAGCCCGGCCTCATCGCCTCGCAGGCGGACTTCCAGCTGTACGTCGAGCACGGCCCCGAGGCCCTCGCCGAAGCCGACACCGTGATCGTCCCGGCCGCGTACGAGCCCGACGAGCTCTACTTCGAAGGCCGGCTGCCCGAGGATCTGGCCCGCGTCTTCGACCACGTCCGGCCCGGCACGAGGATGGCCTCCATCTGCACGGGCAGCTTCGTGCTCGCCGCCGCCGGCTACCTCGACGGCCGGCCCGCCACCACCCACTGGCACTGGGCGGACCGCTTCCAGCGGCTGTTCCCCTCGGTCCGGGTGGACCCGGAGGTGCTGTACATCGACGACGGCGACGTGCTGACGTCGGCGGGCGTCGCCGCGGGCATCGACCTGTGCGTGCACATGGTCCGCCGCGACCACGGCGCGGCCGTCGCCAACGACGTGGCCCGGCGCAGCGTCGTCCCGCCGCACCGCGACGGAGGCCAGGCGCAGTACATCCAACGTCCCGTCCCCGAGACCCAGTTCGCGACGACGACCGCCGCCCGCGGCTGGGCGCTGGACCGGCTGCACGAGCCGATCCAGCTGCGCGACCTGGCGGAGCAGGAGTCGATGTCCGTACGGACCTTCACGCGCCGTTTCCGCGAGGAGGTCGGCGTCAGCCCCGGCCAGTGGCTCACCCAGCAGCGCGTGGAACGGGCACGCCACCTGCTGGAGTCCACCGACCTCTCCGTCGACCAAGTCGCCCGAGACGCGGGCTTCGGCACGGCCCAGTCCATGCGCCAACACCTGACGGCCGCCCTGGGCGTCCCCCCAACGGTCTACCGCCGCACCTTCCGCGCAACCACGGACACCGCCTGCTGACCCAAAAATCAGCCCCGCCGGCGCTTGAGGCGCGAATCACCCCGGCCGGCGCTTGAGGCCACATCCAGCCCCGTGGGGGTCCCCCCGGACGAAGTCTGGGGGAGATTGAGGCGCGGGGGCCCGGGGGCAGCGCCCCCGACCCGCACCACGAGCTCCCGCACCCCACCCACCCTCAAAACATCAGTACCGCCCGCGCCACCCGCCCCTCCCCCGCGTCCTCCGCCGCCTTCGCAAAGTCCTCGACCGGATACGTCTCGGTGATCAGCTCGTCGAGCAGCAGCAGCCCCTGCCGGTAGAGGTCCGCGTACAGCGCGATGTCGTGCTGCGGGCGCGACGATCCATAGCGGCAGCCGAGGATCGACTTGTCCAGGAACAGCCCCGCCGGCACGAACGACGCCTCCGCCGTCGCCGCCGGCATGCCCAGCAGGATCGCCTGCCCATGCCGGTCGAGGAGCTCGATCGCCTGCCGGATCAGGCCGGTATGGCCGACGCATTCGAAGGCGTGGTCCGCGCCGGTCGGCAGGATCTCCCGTACGCCGTCCGCCGACCGGAGGAAGTGCGTCGCGCCGAACTGCCTGGCCATGCCCTCCTTCGCCGGGTTCGAGTCGACCGCGACGATCGTGGACGCGCCCGCGATCCGCGCGCCCTGGAGGACGTTGAGCCCGATGCCGCCCGTCCCGATGACGACGACGGTGTCGCCGCGGTCGACCTTCGCACGGTTCAGCACCGCGCCGACGCCCGTCAGCACCCCGCAGCCGATCAGCGCGGCGGAGGCGAGGGGGAGGTCGGCGGGGATCTTCACGGCCTGGACGGCCTGGACGAGGGTGCGTTCGGCGAAGGCGGAGTTGGCGGCGAACTGGAAGAGAGGCTCGCCGTTCCGTGAGAACGGGCGGCCCGGCCGTCCGATCGCCTTGCGGCACATCGTGGGCCGGCCGCGGTCGCAGTCGGCGCAGGCACCGCAGTTGGCGAGGGTGGAGAGGCTGACGTGGTCGCCGGGCGCGACATGCACGACCCCGGGCCCCACCGCCTCGACCACGCCCGCGCCCTCGTGCCCGAGGACCACCGGCACGGGGAAGGGGATCGTGCCGTCGACGACCGACAGATCGCTGTGACAGAGCCCGGCGGCGGCTATAGCGACGAGGACCTCGCCGGGCCCTGGGTCGCGTATCTCCAGATCGTCGACCACCTGGGGCTGTGTGCCGTCGAAGACGACGCCTCTCATCTCGGCTCCCTGGGTTCCCTCGGCAGGCCGAGCACGCGCTCGGCGATGATGTTGCGCTGGATCTCGTCCGAGCCGCCATAGATCGTGTCGGCGCGGGTGAAGAGGAACAGTCGCTGGAGTTCGTCCAGTACGTACGCGCTCTCGGCCGTCCACGGCTCCGGCCCCACCGTGGCGGCGGCGCCGCGCACCTGCATGGCGAGCTCGCCCAGCCGCTGGTGCCAGCGCCCCCACAGCAGTTTGGCGACGCTGGGGGCGCCGGGGTCGTGCGCGTCGCCGAGGGTCCGCAGGGCGTTCCAGCGCATGGTGCGCAGCTCGGCCCAGTGGGCGACGAGCCGGTCTCTGAGGACGGGGTCGTCGACCGCCCTGCTGCGCGCGGCCAGTTGGACGACCCGCTCCAGCTCCTGGGCGAAGCCGATCTGCTGTACGAGGGTGGACACGCCCCGCTCCAGGGCGAGGAGGCCCATGGCGACGCGCCAGCCTTCGCCCTCGCCGCCGACGCGATGCTCGACGCGGGCTTCGGCGCCGTCGAAGAAGACCTCGTTGAACTCGGAGGTTCCCGTCATCTGCCGGATCGGCCGCACCTCGACGCGTCCCGGCTGATCCATAGGCGCCAGCAGAAACGACAGCCCATAGTGGCGCCGAGACCCCTGCTCGGTACGGGCGAGCACAAAACACCAGTCGGCGTCCTGGGCGAGAGAGGTCCAGATCTTCTGGCCGCTGATGCGGTACACGTCGCCGTCCCGTACGGCGCTCGTCCTGATCCCCGCGAGATCGGAGCCGGCGCCCGGTTCGCTGTACCCCTGGCACCACAGCTCCTCGCCGCGCGCGATCCCGGGCAGGAACCGGTCCTGCTGCGCCTGGCTCCCGTAGGCGAGCAGGGTGGGGGCGAGGAGGTTCTCGCCGATGTGGCCGACCCGGGCGGGGGCGCGGGCGCGGGCGTACTCCTCGGCCCAGACGACCTGTTGGGTGAGGCTGGCCTCACGGCTCCCATAGGCGGGGGTCCCCCAGCCGATCCCGATCCACCCGGCGTCTCCGAGCCGGCGCTCCCAAGCGCGTCCGGTGGCGGTATCGGCGGGGGTGGTTTCGGCGGGGGCGGGGGCGAGGTGAGTGTGGAGCCATTGGCGGGCTTGGGTACGGAAGGGGGGGTCGGTGGGGGGGAAGGCGAAGTCCATGGCTGCTCCTGTGTCCGGAGGGGGGTGTTGTCCCACCCGCCCGCCCTTGTCTTCGGGAACACGGGGTTCCCCCGTCCCTGGGGCGCGGGCCCTTGCCACCTGGAGGCACCCCAAACCCAGGGGCTCCGCCCCCGAACCCCCGCGCCTCAATCTCCCCCAGACTTCGTCCGGGGGGACCCCCACGGGGCTGGATTTTCAGCCC
>NZ_JBFAYB010000163.1:0-10208 GCF_040681075.1 Streptomyces sp. NPDC051907
GTTATGAACAGGTCCTCCGCGATCTCGGTGTTCGACCGGCCGTGGCGCCGGCGGGGCTGATTCACGCCTCAATCGCCGGCGGGGCTGATTCACGCCTCAATCGCCGGCGAGGCTGATTCACGCCTCAATCGCCGGCGGGGCTGGGTTGTGCCTCAATCGCCGGCGGGGCTGGGTTGTGCCTCAATCGCCGGCGGGGCTGGGTTGTGACGCCGTCACCAGCGCTGAGATCACCCTCGGGTCGTCTCCCAGCTCCGGGTGCCATTGGACCGCGAGCACCCAGCCAGGGGGCAGGCCATCGGGGTGGCCGGAGAGTTCGACTGCCTCGATTGTGCCGTCCTCCGCGTAGGCGCTCGCCGTCAGGGTGTCGGCCAGGCGGTCCACCGACTGGTGGTGGTACGTCGGGACCGATGTCGCCTCCGGTGCGATGTCGGCGTAGAGCGTGCCCGGCACCGGCTTGACCGTGTGCTGGCCGACGACGCCCCGGCCGCCGCTGTGGCCGTCCAGGTGCTGGACGAGTGTGCCGCCGAGGGCCACGTTCAGCAGCTGGAGGCCGCGGCAGATGCCGAGCAGCGGGGTCCCCGACGCCAGCGCGGCATGGATGAGGGCCAGTTCCCATGCGTCGCGTTCGCGGGCGGGCGGGCCGGTGCGGGGGTCCGGGGACGCTCCGTACCGTACGGGCTCCACATCCGCCCCGCCCGCGATCACGACGCCGTCCAGCCGGGCGACGACCGCCTCGGCCGCCGCGGGGTCGTCCGGCGGGAGCAACGTCGCCAGGCCGCCTGCCGACTGCACCATGCGGTGGTACTGCGCGTGCAGCACCGCGGCCGGCTGATGCCAGACGCCCCACTGGGCCGGCTCCAGATAGGTCGTGACACCGATCAGCGGCTTGGACAACGTGGCTCCCATGAATCCCATCAGTTCCGTTCTAGATCGATCCAGTTCTGAGCTGGAGGCGGTCAGTCCCGTTCGAGCTCCGCCTCGGCCGCCGCCAGCGCCGCGAACTCCTCCTCCGGCGCCCGCGCGACCAGATGCCGTCGACTGTAGAAGGCGAAGTAGGCGAGCGCGACGGCGTAGACGCCGAGCGCCATGAAGGCCGCGTCCTTGTCCACCAGGAACGTCGCCACCAGCGCGGACAGCGCCAGCAGGAAGGCGACGGAGGAGGTGACCACACCGCCCGGCGTGCGGTACGGACGCGGCAGCTCCGGCTCGCGCCGCCGCAGCACGATGTGCGACAGAGCCATCAGGGCGTACGAGATGGTCGCGCCGAACACCGCGATGTTCAGCATCCGCGCCCCGTTGCCGGTTCCCGCGGCGAGCGCGAAGCCGATCGCGCCGGGGATCAGCAGGCCGAGGTAGGGCGACTTGCGGCGGCTGGTCAGGGACAGGAAGCGCGGCAGATAGCCGGCCCGCGAGAGCGCGAAGAGCTGGCGCGAGCCCGCGTAGATCAGCGAGAAGAACGAGGCCACCAGGCCAGCGAGGCCCGCGTAGTTGACGAAGCGGCTCAGTGCGGTCGGATCGCCGTCGCCCTGGAGCGCCACCACCAGCGGGTTGCCGGCCTCCTGGATCGCCGCCGAGCCCCGGGCGCCCGTCGAGGCGAAGAAGGTCAGCACGGCGAGCAGCACCAGGATGCCCATGGAGATGGCGAGCGCCCGCGGCATCGAGCGCACCGGGTCCTTCGCCTCCTCCGCCGCCAGCGGGACGCCCTCGACGCCGAGGAAGAACCACATGCCGAAGGGGAACGCGGCCCATATGCCCAGCAGCCCGAACGGCAGCCAGGAGCCCGACCCGAACGCGTCCTTGTCGACCGGGATGTCGTTCAGTCCGCTCGTGCTGAACTCCGTGAACGCCCCCACCGCGAAGATCAGCAGCGCGGCGACCGCTATGGCCGTCACCACCAGGCTGAAGCGCAGAGCCTCGCCGACGCCCCACAGGTGGATGCCTATGAAGATCGCGAAGCAGGCGAGATAGACCGGCCAGCCCGACTCCAGGCCGAAGAGCCCGAGCGACTCGACGTAGTCGCCGATGAAGATGGAGATCGCGGCGGGCGCGAGGATGTACTCGATGAGAATCGCGGTGCCGGTCAGGAAGCCGCCCCAGGTGCCGAGCGCGCGGCGGGCGAAGCCATAGCCGCCGCCGGCCGTCGGCAGGATCGCCGACAGCTCGGCGAGCGCGAAGACCAGACAGGCGTACATCACGCCCATGAGGAGGGTGGCGATGGCGAGTCCGCCGAAGCCGCCCTTGGAGAGGCCGATGTTCCAGCCGGAGAAGTCTCCGGAGACGACATAGGCGACGCCGAGCCCGGTGAGGAGCAGCCAGCCGGCGCTGCCCCTGCGCAGGGTGCGCCGTTTCAAGTAGGCGTCGTCGTCGGCGGGGGAGGGGATGCGCGTGGTGGTGCCTTCGGCCATGAGTCGCTCCTGGCAGAGGTCAAAGGTTTGTGCGCACACCTTTGCGGTAGGCGTCAGGGATGCGCAAGCCCTCTGCGTAAAGCCGACGTTACGGTTCGGCCGCCGCCGAGGTTCCGGCAAGGTCACGGCGCGGGCGCCGCCAAGGTCCCGGTCGGGGCCTTTGAGGCCGTCGCCGGGACGCTCGTCGACCGTCGAGACCGAGCCGTCGCCGGTCCCGCCGACCGTCGCCGGGACGCTGGCCGATCGTCGAGACGAGCCGCCGCCCGGCCCCGCCGGGACGCCCGCCCGCCCCCGCCGAGCCGTCGCCGGGACGCCCGCCGACCGCCGCGACCGAGTCGCCGCCGGGACGCTCGAGGATCGTCGGGACTGAGCCGTCACCCGCCCCGCCCGCCCCCGCCGAGCCGCCTGCCAGTCGCCCCTCGCCCCCCCCCGCCGGACGTCAGGACAGAAAGCCCCGCAGCAGCGCCGCCGTCCCCTCGCAGTGCTCCCGCATCACCTCGCGCGCCGCGTCCGCGTCCCCGTCCAGCACCGCCTCCACCAGCGCCTCGTGCTGGTGCTGGGAGTGCTCCAGGTTCCGTACGAGCAGCGGGATGCAGTCCAGCAGCTCGTTCAAGACGGCCCGTACCGCCGCGTACTGCGCGGTCAGCGTATGAGAGCCGGACAGCTCGGCCAGCGTGAGATGGAGCAGGGTGTCCTGCCTGCGGTAGTCGGCGAGCGGCGCGTCGTGCGTCGCGGCCAGCGCCGTACGCAGTCGCTGCGCGCCTGCCTCCGCCAGGCCGTGCGCCGCGCAGAGCCCGGCCGCCCCCACCTCCAGCACCTCGCGGAAGCGCAGCGTGTCCTCGACGTCCACCGACGCCACGCGCCGGCGCAGCTCGTCCTCGCCGTGGCTGTCGGGGCGCCGCAGCACGAACGTGCCGCCGTACCGGCCGCGCCTGCTCTCCACCAGCCCCTGGTCGGCCAGCACCTTGAGCGCCTCGCGCAGAGTGACCCGGCTGACGCCCATCCGCTCCGCGAGCTCGCGCTCGGCGGGCAGGCGCTCGCCGCTGGGGACCAGCCCGAGGCGGAGCAGCTGGAGGATCTGCTCCAGCGCCTCCTCGAAGCCGTTGCCCGCGCGCACCGGGCGCAGAACGGGCGTCAACGGGTCGGCCGGTTCACTCTTCTCGGTCACCTCGCCGTTTCCCCTTCCCAATCAATGGTCTCCAGGAATACCTTAAAGCCTCCGGCTGACCCAAGGAGGGGTTTTCCCGTGGCAGACCGCAATGCCCCGCTTCAGGTCGAGGAGCTCCGTGCCCTCGTCGCGAGCGGTGAGATCGACACAGTGGTCCTGGCCTTCCCCGACATGCAGGGGCGGCTCCAGGGCAAGCGGTTCGCCGCACCCTTCTTCATGGACGAGGTCCTGGAGCACGGCACGGAGGGCTGCAACTACCTTCTCGCCGTCGACACCGAGATGAACACCGTCGACGGGTACGAGATGTCCTCGTGGGAGAGCGGGTACGGCGACTTCGCCATGCACCCGGACCTGTCCACGCTGCGCCGCGTCCCGTGGAACGAGGGGACCGCGCTGCTGGTGGCGGACCTGGCCTGGAACGACGGCTCGCCCGTGGTGGCGGCGCCCCGCCAGATACTCCGCGCCCAGCTGGAGCGCCTGGCCGAGCACGGCTTCACCGCCCATGTGGGCACGGAGCTGGAGTTCATCGTGTTCAAGGACACCTACGAGGAGGCCTGGGACCGCGACTACCGGGGCCTGACCCCGGCCAACCAGTACAACATCGACTACTCCGTGCTGGGCACCGGCCGCATCGAGCCGCTGCTGCGCCGGATCCGCAACGAGATGGCCGCGGCGGGCCTGACGGTGGAGTCGGCCAAGGGCGAGTGCAACCCCGGCCAGCACGAGATCGCCTTCAAGTACGACGAGGCGCTGGTCACCTGCGACCAGCACGCGGTGTACAAGACGGGCGCGAAGGAGATCGCCTCGCAGGAGGGCGTCTCGCTCACCTTCATGGCCAAGTTCAACGAGCGGGAGGGCAACTCCTGCCACATCCACCTCTCGCTCCAGGACGCGGACGGCCGCAACGTGATGGCGGGCGACGGCCCCGGCGGGATGTCGACGACCATGCGGCACTTCCTGGCCGGGCAGCTGGCCGCGCTGCGCGACTTCTCGCTGCTGTACGCGCCGAACGTCAACTCCTACAAGCGCTTCCAGCCCGGCTCGTTCGCGCCGACCGCCGTCGCCTGGGGATACGACAACCGCACCTGCTCGCTCCGCGTCGTGGGCCACGGCCGCTCGATGCGGTTCGAGAACCGGCTGCCGGGCGGCGACGTCAACCCGCACCTGGCCGTCGCGGGACTGGTCGCCGCCGGCCTGTACGGCATCGAGCACCAGCTCGAACTGCCCGAGGCGTGTACGGGCAACGCCTACTCCTCCGGATACGAGCAGGTCCCCACCACCCTGCGCGAGGCCGCCGAGCTCTGGGAGAACAGCCCCATCGCCAAGGCCGCCTTCGGCGACGAAGTCGTCGCGCACTACCGCAACATGGCGCGGGTCGAGCTGGAAGCCTTCGACGCCGCGGTGACCGACTGGGAGCTCCGCCGCTCCTTCGAACGTTTGTGAGGCACCCTTGCTTCAGGTACTGAACCCGGCGACCGAAGAGGTCGTCGCGACCGTCCCGTCGACGACCGCCGCCGAAGTCGACGCCGCCGTCGCGCGCGCCGCCGCGGCCCAGCGGCACTGGGCGGCCGTGGCGCCCGCCGACCGGGCCAGGCTGCTGCGCCGCTTCGCCGTCGCGGTCGACGAGCACCTCGAAGAGCTCGCCCAGCTGGAGGTCCGGGAGGCCGGCCACACCATCGGCAACGCCCGCTGGGAGGCCGGCAACGTCCGCGACCTGCTGGACTTCGCGGCCGGGGGAGTGGAGCGGCTCAGCGGCCGACAGATCCCGGTCCCCGGCGGGCTCGACATCACCATCCTCGAACCGCTCGGCGTCGTCGGCGTGATCGCGCCGTGGAACTTCCCGATGCCGATCGCCGCCTGGGCCACCGCGCCCGCGCTCGCCGCAGGCAACGCCGTACTCCTCAAGCCCGCGGAGACGACCCCGCTGACCGCCCTGCGCCTGGCCGAACTGGCCCTGGAGGCGGGCATTCCGCAGGGGCTGTTCCAGGTACTGCCTGGCGAGGGCGCCGTGGCGGGCGACGCGCTGGTCGAGCACCCGGGCGTGGCCAAGATCGTGTTCACCGGCTCCACCCGGGTCGGCAAGCAGATCATGGCCAAGTGCGCCGACCGCGTGAAGCGGGTGACGCTGGAGCTGGGCGGCAAGAGCCCCAACATCGTCTTCGCCGACTCCGACCTCGAGGCCGCCGCAGCCGCGACCCCCATGTCCTTCCTGGACAACGCGGGCCAGGACTGCTGCGCCCGCACCCGTATCCTCGTCCAGCGCTCGGTCTACGACCGCTTCCTCGACCTGGTCGCGCCGGGCATCGAGTCGGTCGTCGTCGGCGACCCGGCCGACGAGAAGACCCAGATGGGCCCGCTGATCTCACGGGCGCAGCTGGAGCGCGTACGCACGTACGTCCCCGAAGAGCTGAAGGGGGTCCGCGGCGCCGCGCCCGAGGGACCCGGCTTCTGGTTCCCGCCGACCCTCCTCACCGATCTGGACCCAGGCGCCCCGGCTGCCTGCGAGGAGGTCTTCGGGCCGGTCGCCGTCGTGCTCCCCTTCGAGGACGAGGACGACGCGGTCCGGCTGGCCAACGCCACCGAGTACGGACTGTCGGGGTCGATCTGGACCCGTGACGTCGGCCGGGCGATCCGCGTCTCGCGCGCGGTCGCGGCCGGCAACCTCTCCGTCAACTCCCACTCCAGCGTCCGCTACTGGACCCCGTTCGGCGGCTACAAGCAGTCCGGCCTCGGCCGCGAGCTCGGCCCCGACGCCCTCACCGCATTCACCGAGACCAAGAACGTCTTCATCAGCACGGAGGCCTGAACACCATGACCGACACCACCATCTGCCGCCGTCTCGTCGGCCGCACCGCCGTCGTCACCGGAGCGGGCAGCGGGATCGGCCTGGCCAGCGCACGCCGCCTGGCCTCCGAGGGCGCGAACGTCGTCTGCGGCGACATCGACGAGCTCGCCGGCAAGGCCGCCGCCGAGGAGGTCGGCGGCACCTTCGTGCGCGTCGACGTCACCGACCCCGAGCAGGTCGAGGCGCTCTTCAAGACCGCGTACGACACCTACGGCAGCGTCGACATCGCCTTCAACAACGCGGGCATCTCGCCGCCCGACGACGACTCCATCCTCACCACCGGCCTCGAGGCGTGGAAGCGCGTCCAGGACGTCAACCTCACCTCCGTCTACCTCTGCTGCAAGGCCGCCATCCCCTATATGCAGCGCCAGGGCCGCGGCTCCATCATCAACACCGCCTCCTTCGTGGCGATCATGGGCGCCGCCACATCCCAGATCTCCTACACCGCCTCCAAGGGCGGCGTCCTCGCCATGTCCCGCGAACTCGGCGTCCAGTTCGCCCGCGAGGGAATCCGCGTCAACGCGCTGTGCCCGGGGCCGGTGAACACCCCTCTCCTCCAGGAGCTGTTCGCCAAGGACCCCGAGCGAGCCGCCCGCCGCCTCGTCCACATCCCGGCGGGCCGGTTCGCCGAGGCCGACGAGCTCGCCGCCGCGGTGGCGTTCCTGGCCAGCGACGACTCCTCCTTCATCAACGCCACCGACTTCCTCGTCGACGGCGGCATCTCCGGGGCGTACGTCACCCCCTTGTAGGACGGCGGTCGGGCCGGAGCCCTATGGTGGCCGGATGAGCATGACGACCCCGCCCGGCTGGTACCCGGACTCCGGCGTGCCCGGAGTCGAGCGCTGGTGGGACGGGACCGCCTGGACCGCGCACACCCGCGCGGTCCAGGCGCAGGCGCCCGCGCCCGCTCAGCAGCCTGCCCCGGTGCAGCAGCAGCCTGCTCCTGTGCAGCAGCCCGCCGGCTTCGGCCCGCCGACCGTGCCGATGCACCAGTCGACGATGCCGGTCGACGGCGGCGCGGCGTACGGCGGCGGGCCAGGCGGCGGGACCCGTCGCGGCAAGAGCGGGCTGGTGGCACTGGCCGTCGCGGGCGTCGTGCTGGTGGCCGCGGTCGCCGGCGCGGCGGTGTTCATGAGCGGCGGCGACGAACCGGTGGAGCCGACCGCCGAGCCCGGCGTCAGCGAACCGGTCGCGACGACGGACGACGCCGACAACGGATCCGACGACGGCGGCGCCCCGTCGCCCAGCGACGAGTCCGGCCTCCTCGTCGACCAGCTCAACGGCCTCTCCATGCCGATCCCCGAGGGCTGGGAGAAGTCCACCAACTCCAATGACCGCGGCACGACCATGGTCACCGACCTGACGTACGACTGCCCCGCCGGAGGCTCCTCGCTCTGCCGGCACGGCCAGGTCTCCTCCGCCACGAGCAGCAGCGGCGAGACGTCAGCCGAGAAGCTGGCCAAACAGGACATCGCGGACGCGGCGAACGACGTGTACGAAGAGGACGCCGTCGGCAACCGCGTGCACGGCGGCATCGAGTCCCACACGGTCCTCAAGTCGCAGTCCGTGGCGGTCGCAGGCCGGGCCGGCTATGTGGTGCGCTGGCGAGTCGTCACCGGGGAGGGGCCCGGCGGGTACGTCCAGTCGGTCGTCTTCCCCTCGCCCGTCGGCACGGAGGCCCTGGTGGTCCTCCGCTTCGCCTTCGACGCGAGCGCCGAGGCGCCCTCGCTCGCCGACATGGACAAGATCCTCGCCAGCGTCCGGCCGATCGGCGACGCCACCAGCGGCGGCGTCGGCAGCAGCATCGGCCCCGGCTGAGCCCGAGGGGCATAGGGGCCGGAGAGACGCGGTCACCGAGCCGAGGTCACAGAAACGTACGGCCCTCGCCGCGGTACGTCGGGGCGCTCCCCGTCACCCGGTCGCCCTCGACCAGCTGCAGCGCGTCGAAGCGCTCGCACATCTCCCCGGCCTTGGCGTGCCGGAACCACACCTTGTCGCCGATCAGCAGATCGTCCGCGGCGGCCCCGAGCAACGGCGTCTGCACCTCGCCCGGACCCTCCTGCGGGTCGTAGCGCAGCCCCTCGGGGAGATACGGAACGGGCAGCCGGTCCACGCCCGCCGCGCCCGACGCCGGATAGCCGCCGCCGAGCACGGTGACCACGCCCACGCCCGGCCTGCGCACCACGGGCTGGGCGAACAGCGCGGCCGGACGGCCCGTGAACGAGGTGTAGTCGTCGAACAGCCGCGGGACGTACAGCCCGGACCCCGCGGCGATCTCGGTGACCGCGTCCTCGGCCGCGGTGTGCTGGACGCTGCCGGTGCCCCCGCCGTTGACGAACTCGAGATCCGGCGCCACCGCCCGTACCGCGCGCACCACCGCCGCACGGCGGACGGCCAGCTCCCTGCGGGCCGCGCGCTGCATCAGCCGCACCGCCCGCGAGCGCACCGGCCGGCCCACGAGCGAGTCGCCGACGCCCGCGACATGCCCCTCGTACGCCATCAGGCCCACCAGCCGGAAGCCGGGCCGGCGGGCGATGGAGCGGGCCAGCTCGGCCAGCTGGGCGGGCTCGCGCAGCGGAGAGCGCCGCGCCCCGATCCGCACCCGGCCGCCGAGCAGATGGAGCGCGGTGTCCAGCTCCAGACAGAGCCGGATCTCCTCCTTGCCGCCGGCGCGCGACCGCTCGATCAGGTCCAGCTGCGCGACGTCGTCGACCATCACCGTCACGGCGCCGGCCAGCTTGGGATCGGCCGCGAGCTCGGCGAAGCCGGCGCGGTCGGCGGACGGGTAGGCCAGCAGCACGTCGTCGAAGCCCGCCCGCGCCAGCCACAGCGACTCGTCCAGCGTGAACGACATGATCCCGGCGAAGCCGTCCCGTGCCAGCACCCGCTCCAGCAGCGCCCGGCAGCGGACCGACTTGCTCGCCACCCGGATCGGCTTGCCGCCCGCACGGCGGACCAAGTCCTCGGCGTTGGCGTCGAACGCGTCGAGATCCACGATGGCGAGCGGCGCGTCGAGCTGGGCGGTGGCCCGGTCAAAGCGGGCCCGGTCAGCGGCACGGGGAGTCATGGCCTGAGCTTGCCAGACGCGATTACCCCGGGGTAGGGGGACGATTTGGGCAGATCCCCCCGGCGTCCTGGTCTCAGTGCCGCGGCGGACCGTTGAGCCCGTAGAGTGACGGCACGCGGTGACGAACGGGCCTGCCCCGAAAGGCGATCCGTCGTGGCACGTGGACCAGGAATCAGGGGGCGGGATGAGCACGGAGGCACAGCGCCCGCCCGGCCCGGCCTCCCGTCAGCCCGACGGCGAGACCCCGCCGACCACGTCCCGCATCACGGAGGCGCTGCTCCCTCCGGAGACGGGTCCGACGCCCCTGCGGCCGTCGCGGATCACGGAGTTCCTCGCGTCGGAACCACCGGCTCCGACGCGCCAGGCGCCCCCGGCGCCTCGCCGTCCCAGCGCGCCCGCGCCCGCGTCCCCGCCGATGCCGCCGCACACCCCGGCCGCCTCCGCGGCGCCGACCGCGCCCCCGGCCGCCCCGCATCGGGCGCCTGAGCCCCGGCACCCCGACATTCCGCCGCCGCGCGCCGCCGCGCCTGCCCGCCCTGCCGCACCTCCGGCCGCCCCGCTTCCGCCCCCGGCAGCGCCTCGGGCCCCTGAGCCTCGGCAGCCCGGCGTGCCGCCGACGCGCGCCGCCGCACCCGTATCCCGGCCCGCCCCGGCCGCCGCGCCCGCCCCCGCGAGCGACGCGCCCCCCGTGGAGACGACCACCCGGCTCCGCCCGGTCACCGG
>NZ_JBFAYB010000164.1:0-9898 GCF_040681075.1 Streptomyces sp. NPDC051907
GCCGCCTCGGCCCGGTGGACCCGACCACAGCCGCTACGGCCGCAACCAGTCCGCCCGCCGCCAGCGCGCCGCACACGCTCCACCACAACGCCCCGCTCATGCCGGCATCTCCGGCGGCCAGACCTCGACCGGCCGGGGCTGGCGCAGCAGCCCGGGGTCGAACCCCGCCCGCTCCAGGCGCCGCAGCAGCGCGGGGGAGGGCGGCGTGAGCGGCACCCCCGCCGACGACTCCCACCGGGACTGCGGGCCGAACACCTCGTTGTAGGCGGGCCGACCGCCCTCCCCGACCCCGGTGATCTCCCAGACGTGGGAGACGAACCGCCGCTCGCGCCCGCCGCCCTCCTGCATGGACAGGAACACCACGACGTGCAGGCCGTTGGCGATCTGCCGGTAGGCGAGCTGCTCGCTGAAGTTGCCCTGCGCCAGCAGATACAGCTCCGCGATCCGGTCGAAAACCACACGCGGCTCAGAGGCGTGCATCGTGCACAGATTCCCGCCGCGCCCGTTCGTCAACGCCTGCATCAGCGCGGTGATCTCCGGCCCGCGCACCTCGCCGACCACGATCCGCGTCAGCGACATCCGCAGAGCACGCTGCATCAAGTCCAGAAGCGTGATCTCACCGGCCGCGCGGCCGTCGACGCGTTCGCCGTTGGACTCCCGCGCCTCCATCGGCACCACCTGCTGGTGATAGCCGTTCTTGTGCGCCCACAACTCGAACTCGGTCTCCAGAGTCCCGAACCGCTCGGCGGCCGGGATCTCCTTCAGCAGTGCCCGCAGCAGAGACGTCTTGCCCGAATTCTGCTCGCCGACGATCATCACGTTCCGCCCGGCCCGCACACAAGCCGCCAAGAACTCCTTCAGCGCGGGGGACAGCGAGCCGAGGCGCACCAGGTCGCCCAGGTCGGCGTCCCGAATGCTGTGCCGGCGGATCGTCGCATACGTCCGCTCGCCCGTCACCTCGCACATAGCCTGCAGCCGCGAGCCGTCGGCAAGGCGCAGCGCGATCAGAGGGCTCCCCGTGGAGAAGGTCCGCTCGCCCTGGCCGCTGTTGCGTGCCAAGTCCCGGATCAGCTCGCGCAGCTCCTCGTCGGAGTCCGCCACCGGCTCCACCCGGCGCAGCCGGGCGTCGCCGTAGTCGAGGTAGACCCGGTCGTGCCCGTTGATCAGGATGTTCTGGACCCTCTCGTCGTCCAGATACCGCTGAAGACGCCCCGCACGGAAGAGCATGTCGAACACCACAGCGGCGAGAGCCTGCTCCTGCTCCGTGCCGACCGGCTGCGCGCCGTGCCCGGCCGCGTCCGCCCACACGGACACCGCCTCGTTGATCAGAGCCCTCGCCCGCTGCTCCCGCGCGCCGCCGACCAGCGCACGATTGGCCTTGGCCTCCGCCAGGAGCTGCTCGCTCACCCGCCGCTTGATCTGTCCCGCGGCCCGGTAGTCGACCCGCGCCTGCGGCATCGTGCGCCCGTTCACCGCGCCGCCGTGCGCAGCGGCTCCCACGTCCCCGCCCGGGCGGACCCGCGCCCGCGCGCTCGCGGCCGGGGACGTGCCGGCAGCCGCCGTACGCGGCTGCTGGGGCTGCGGGTGCACCGGTTCAACGCGCATCGCCGACCACCCCCAGCCGCTGATGCAGCGGAGCGGCGACACGAGCACGCCGCTCGGCGACGTGCCGCCGAAGCGGCCCGACCGCCGTACGCGCGGCCCGCATCAACTCGCAGCCGGGAAACCGCCGGTCCTCCGCCGCCCCGTCGGACAACACCGCGGCCTCCTTCGGACGGTACGGAAGCGTGGCGATCACCGGAGCCTCCAGGGCGTCCTCCACCTCCCGCACGCCGTACGGGCCTTCGGCAACGAGCAGCACCGCCAACCCGTCGGAACCAGAACCAGGTCCGCCGTCGGCGGCCAGCACACCGCGCAGCATCGCGATGCGCGCCTTCGCGGCGTGCACACCGCGCAGCGTGCCCCGCACCACGACCACCAACGCGTCCGCCCGCCTGGCCAGCACCCCCGAAGGACCGAGCACGCCCGCGCGCCCCAGGTCGAGGAGCACATCGTGCCGGTGCTCCTCGATCCCGACGAACAGATCCGCCAGCTGACCCCACACCGGAGCCAGACTCGCCGCCTGCGACGCCTCGGTCAGCCCGGGCAGCAGCAGGCGGCTGCGCTCCGCCGACCCGTCGCCCGTCACCGCCATCAACTGGGTCCAGAACGAGGCCACCAGCTCCTGCGTACGAGAGGACACGGCGAGATTGCGCAGACCCCGGTCAGCCGGGACCCGCCCGCCCAGCGCCCCGGGCAAGATCGCGCCCCCGTCCGGGTCGCACTCGGCCAGCAGCAGCCGCCACCCGTCCTCCAGCGGCCAGGTCCGCAGCAGCGCCAACGCCGTTGTCGTCACGCCCGGCGCACCGGGCAGTCCCACCAGCGCGATCACCGCCATCACGGCCGCCCGCCGGCGTCGACCACCAACGCCACCCGGCCGCTCGCCGCCTGCGCCGCCAACCCCGGCCCCTCCGCGGCGGTCACGGCGACATCCACCGTGACCGCCCCCGCAGAGCCCTCGCTCTCCCCGACGCGCACCACCCGAGCCGCAACCGTCCTCGGCTCCGCCGCCTGCGCGTCCTTGCCGCCCGTCGCCTGCGCGGAGTCCGGCGGAGTGAACACGACCACCACCGCGTCCCCGGACGACAGCCGCGTCGCAGGCAGCTGCGAGGCCTTCAGCCCGATCCCGACCAGCTGCTGCCCCTCCGCCACCAGCGCCCGGTCGGTGACATGCCCTTGGGAGAGCAGCGCGCCGGGCGTCAGCGCCACCGCAGCCCGCTTGCCGACCACGTCGCCACGATCCCCAGCCCGCAGCGGCGCGAGCGCAGGATCCAAGGAGACCGCGGCGTCGACGAGATCCGCGTCCTCGATCACGTCCCCCGGCGCGACCTCCCGCGCCACGGCCAGGACCGCCGTACGCTGGCCGGTCTCCTGCCAGGCCAAGAAGCCGCCCATGCCGCCTGCGGAGATCAGCGCAGCCGCCAGCGCAGCCATGCCCGGGCTGCGCCGCCGGGCTCTGAAGGACACCGCCGCGGCGGGCCGCGCAGGGCTGTCGTGGCCCCGGCCGGCAGGTGTCGCGGCGGGGGCGGGCGTCGTCGTGTTGCTCACGCTGGTCGTCGCCTTCCTCAAGATCCCGACTACCGGCCCACGGCCTGCAGTTCGCCGATCGCGACCTGTGTCTGCGCCGTGCGGGTCTCGATCAGCTGGCCCCCGCCGGCCGCGCCCGCTACCGTCCAGTCGACGACCCAGGTCGAGGTCGCGGTGACCGTGTACCGGCGGCCGTGCTCGGATCCGGAGGTGCGCGCGTAGACGTGGCCGCACGTCGGCGACTGCTGCCTGCCGAACGCCGGGCGGTAGACCGTGCCCGGGCCGGTGCACGTCACCGACGTCCCATCGCCCATCGCCCACACGACCTTGGAGACCCTCGCCGTCGCCGTGACGCTCACCCCGCCGGCCGTCGCGGACGCCGAGTTCGGCCCGTAGGTCGTCGGCCCGACCTCGGTCCACAGCCACACCGGCATCCCCACCAGCCCCGTCTGGCCCGGCCCTGGAGCGATGCCGATCTTCGGCCCGGCGAGCAGCATCTTGTCCACGGCCCGCTGTGCCAGCACCGCGGGATCCACGGCCGCCGCCGCGGGCGCCGCGTTCGGCGCCCACACCGGCTCGTCGAACAGGGCGCTGGCGCCCGTGTCCGTGAAGTGGCGGCAGGAGCGGACGTAGACGGTGCTCTTCTGCGGATCCCGGCCTCGCCAGTACTGGCTGCCGGCGGGCGGCTGCGGCTCCATCTTCTTCATCGTGCACGCCTCCGGCCTGCGAGAATCCGAACTCGCTGTACCGCCCGCAGGCTTCCTGCCCGACGCGCCCGGCCGGTTCGGCGCCTGGGCGCCCACGCAGAAGGACTCGAACTCGCACCCGCCGGCGTCCGCCCCGGGCCGTCCCGGGCCCTCGTCCGCCCGGGCGGCGCCCGTGCCGACGCCGACGACGGCGAGCGCCGCCGTGGCGGCCGCCAGACCCAGCCTCAGCATGTGCGGTTCTCCTGGGTGGCCTTGAGGATGACCCAACGCCCCTCCCAGCGCTCGGCCGTCACCGTGCTGGCGTACCGGGTCAGCCGCTCCTTCGGAAGCGCGATCGGCCGCTGGGACTCGCGGTCGACCAGCTTCCACGCCGAGACGTCGACGCAGTCGCTGATCGTCGCCGAAGGAACCGTCCCGGATGATTTCACCGTCCCGACGCGGGGAGCGGTCTGCGGCCGGCCGGTGGCGACGTAGCCCTGCTGCGAGAGTGCGGCCAGCTCGCGCTCCGCGGCCGCCAACGCCTCGCCCACGGCGTACGCCTTGAGCCGGCTCCCCTTGATGCTGGCCCGGGCATAGGCCGTGCTCTTCTCGTGCCAGTAGCTGGAGTAGGCGGCGAGCACTGCAGTCTTGGCGGCGCCTTGCGGATCCGCGGTCGGCGTCGGCTCAGCCGAGGGCGCGGCGGACGTGACCGGCGTGCTGGGTCCCCCGCCTGGACGCGAATCTCCGTCGGTGCTGCACCCGGACAGCAGCAGGGCCGTGCACAGGCTCGCGGCAGCCCCAGCAAGGCCGCTCCGGAGGACTGCCCGGTGGCGGGGCTGATGGACTGGTCGTTGCACGGTGCCTCCCCAATGGCGTGTGCCGAGCCGGCCGGCCTCGTGCGCGCCTCAAGTCCGCGCAGCCGGACACGGCCTGGTCGATGCGATCACGGTATGGACGCGGCCGACCGGACCGCTACGGCGCGAGTGCACAATCTGCAGTTCACTGTCTTTCGGGCGTGCACAAGTCCTCGGTTGACTGGCCGCGTTTGAGCCACTCGCGCGGAGGAATCACTGGCTGAACAAACGACCTGAGCACTGACTTTCGATTTCCTGTAGCCCAATCGACGCCTCCGATGTTTCCCCTCCGTGACCCTTGGGTTCTGCGGGTGGAGCCTCTACGACGGGGCCATGCTGCTAGGCATGAAGTCGAGCATTCGCAGCGTCCTCCTCGCGGCCCTCCTGGCACTCGTAGCAGCGGAACCTTCAGCCAGCTGACGCTGTCGTGATCACCGGTCTTCGAACTGCGTTGGTCGCGTTGGGGGCGGGAATCGTTGCTGGCCTGGGGCTCTGGTACACGCACAAGAGCCACCGGCAGACCGAGGTGTTGTTCGAGCACACACGCGAGATGGATCGCCACCAGATCGAGCTCACCCGCGAGGGTCAAGTGACCGACCGATATGTCGAGGCGATCAAACTGCTGTCTTCGACAGCATCGACGCAAAGGATCGGTGGTGTCTTTGCCCTTGAACGGATCATGCGGGATTCCGAGAAGGACCACATGACTGTCGTGGAGGTGCTGGCTGCGTTTGTGCGGCAGGGCGGCTCTTCGTCGTGCTTAGGCGATCCCGAGGTCGCGAACGACCAGCATCGCCGCGGGGAGCATGTACAAGCAGCACTCACAGTCTTGGGGAGGCGGCCCAAGCGAAATGAGACATATCGACTGGACCTCAGTGGTGCCGACCTCCGCGGGGCGGATCTTTCCCGTGCCTACCTGGAGGCGGCTAACCTACGCGGAACCCGCTTGGAGGGGGCAAACCTCACCGGGGCGCAGTTGTATCGGGCAGACGTGGCTGAGGCCCACCTGGAAGGGGCGGTCTTGTGCGATGCCGAACTCCTGCAAGTGTCACTGGTCGATGCTCGTATGGGAAAGGAGAACCTGTCGGGCGCTCAGTTGGAAGAAGCGTCGTTGCGGGGGGCTCACCTGAAAGAGGCGAGGTTGTCTAGGGCTTATCTGAAGAGCGCGGACCTGAGCCTTGCACAACTGGAACGAGCAATCCTGGCCAGAGCTGACATGGAAGGAGTGGAACTCTTCGGGGCCCAGTTGGAAGGAGCCAATCTGAACGGAGCCCGGCTCAGTAGTGCCTTGGGGTGCACAGCTGAATCACTCGCCACCGCCCGGATCTCCTCAGACACACAGCTGCCCCCGGACCTCGCCAACGACCCTCGGATCATCGCTCGCATTTCGGAGTTCTCGGAAGGGACGGGATCGGTGTGAGCGAGTGGGGCCGGCAGCAGCTTATTGATCGTGGCTGCAAATTGGACCTTCTTGCCTTTCGGGGAAGCGCTCGGAGCGCAGTGCGACAGACGGCTGTCAAAGGTCCGTCCACGAGCGGAGGTCGCCGGTCGCGGCCAGCGGCGTCCAGACGGCTGCCGTGGGGCCTTGCTGTTCGAGGTCCTCGAGGGCGGCTGCGCCGAGCTGGACCTGTGCGGCGAGCTGGGCCACCAGCGGGTGGCCGGCGGTCATCGCGCGCAGGTCGCCGATCCGGCGCTTGATGCTGGGGGCGGGGGCTCCGGTGAGGATGAACAGGACGCGGGGGAAGCGGGGGTAGAAGCGCTGCCAGGCGAGCATGGCGGCCTGGTCGGCGACGGTCCCGCGGCGTCCTACGGGCTGCGGGGTGTAGTCGTGGAAGCGGGCGTAGGAGATGAGCTTGCGGGCGAGGCGCTCGGAGGACATGGTGGCTCGGTCGATCTCGACGAACGCCCGGTACTGCAGGCGGCGGGGGCCGACGGCTGTGTAGTGGAGGACGGCGTCTGCGATCAGCTTGTCTTCGCCGCCGGTGTCGGGGAGGCGGTGGGCGATCTCGGGGACCCAGTCCAGCGGCCCGTACTCGTCGCCGCGCCGGCGGGCGTCGGCGAGGAAGGCGAGGTGGGCGCGGACTGAGGTGAGGGTGTGAGCGGCGCGCAGCGAGGCCTCGGTGGAGGTGGCCGGGGCCTGGAGGGTCCGGCCGCGCAGCTCGGGCCATCCGGTGGCGGTGCGGGCGCCGCGAGGGGTGAGGAACCAGGCCCGCAGCCGGTTGGTGCTGTGCAGGACGGCGTAGGAGACGAGTTTGTCCTCCCGCAGCGAGTTGAGCACGTTCGAGGTGACCGTGCGGACGGAGCGGGGGCTGAGCATCTGGTGCATCTGCGGGGTGGTGACCAGCCGGTGCTGCGCGAGCAGCGCGAGAGCCTGGTGGGCGAGGGTGTCCTCCGTGCTGGGCTGCGGGTCCGCTTTCGCGGTGTCGGGGCTTTCGGCGTCGGGTTCTGTGCTCATGCGTACTGCTTCCATGCGGTGTCGTCGGAGGGGGCGCTGGGGCCGGCCGGCTGCTGGCCGCCGCCGGTGCCGTGGTCGGGGTCGGGGCGGGTGAGGAAGGCGCGGACCGAGTTCTCGTGGGCGGAGGCGACGGCGATGAGCGATTCCAATGGCTGGGCCCCGGTGTTGGTGTGCGCGGCGGCTGTGAGGGCGCGGACTCTGTCGGAGCGGGCCAGGGAGCCGAAGACCTCGTTGAGCTCGGGGCCGCGGATCAGCAGCGGTCCGACCCGTTTCCCGGCCACGGTGAAAGACGCCCAGTGGTGGTAGCGGTCGAGCTCGGCGGCGTCCTCAGGGGTGACCTGGCCGCCCCACTGATCGGTGATGTGCCGGATCGCGTCGACGGATCCTGCGGTGGTGGACAGGCAGGAGGCGTTCTGGAGCAGAGCGGTGCGCACGTCCGGGCTGAGGCGGTGCATCAGCTGGGTCATGCCGTGCATGCGGACCCTGAATTTCCTCAGCTGCTCGGTGATCTCGGCCAGTGAGGTGGAGGCGGCGCCGTCCAAGGTGATCAGCTCGTCGAGATAGAGGCGGAACGGAGCCCGGTCGCGGGCGGGCGTGTCGCGGCGGGACAGTCCCGCGCGGAGCATGTCGCGTACCAGGAGGGACACCACCAGTCGGTCGGTGGGGCCGGTGCCGGCCGGGCAGATCCACACCACCGCGGAGTGGTCCATGGCGTGGCGGATGTCGTAACTGCCGGTCGGCGAGCCGAGGAAGGCTTTGACGACGGGGGAGGCGGCGAGCCGGTCCAGTGGGTTGAGGACGGTCGGGAGGGCGTCTTTGGGGATCTCGGCAAAGGACGTCGTCCACCAGCGGGCGGCGTCCTTGTCGAGTCGGTCGACGACCAGCGCTCGGAAGATCGGGTCGGTGAGCAGGGGACGGATCTGGAAGACGGTGGCCTGGCAGTCGGCGGCTTCGGCGGCTGCGGCCTGGGCGTTGACCGCGACCAGCGCTTCGACGGCTTTGGTGAAGATGGTGATGGCCCGGGGGGTGTTGACGTCGCCCCAGCCCAGTGAGGTGGCGAAGGCGTCGACCGTCGCCGCCACGACCTCGTGCGGGGCTCGGGCGCCGGTCATCGACAGCGGGTTCCAGCACGCCAGGCGGTCCCGCGGACTGGTGACGGTCAGGTCGAACAGCGAGGTGCGGCGGGCGATGTCGCGGTGGGCGAGGTAGGGGGCGACGTCCGCCCAGGAGTCGCCGTGCGGGTCGACGAACGCCAGCCCGCGCCCGGCGTGGGCGCCGGCGACGGCCTGGCACATGGCCCGCATGGTCTTGCCCCATCCGGCCTTGCCGACCTGCACCTCGAACAGGGTGTCGTCCTCACGGGTGGCGACCAGGCGCTCACGGCCGTCCGGTCCGCGGTAGAAGCCCTGCGGCACGAGGTTCCTGCCGAGCGCGAAGGTGGGGACGTCGCCGGCCAGCAGCGGCAGTCGGGCGTGCCGGGTGGGCGGTTTGAGAAGCCCGGCGACCTCCTCGATCCGGGCCCAGGAGTCCCGTGCGGGACGGATCAGCCCGCTGGCCCACCGGGCGTCGAACCGGCTGCGCCACGGCCACCGGTCCGGGCCGATGCGCAGCGGCCCCAGCGAGAAACCGGTGGAGGACAGGCGGGTCCGGGCGGCGTACACGTCCAGGGCGGCCTCGATGTGCCGCAGGCGCCGCTCGGCGCGGCCCACCGTGTCGGAGGCGCAGCGCACCAGCAGCTGCACCCGCACCAGGCCGGTGTCCTCGGCGAGTTTGCCCAGGGCCTTGTCCCGGTCGACGCGGGGCGGCCGCGGCGTCATCAGCAGCCTGCGTCCGTCGCCGCCGCGCTGCTGCTGCGGGACGGTGAGCTTGGTGAGCTGCCAGGACAGGGCGTCCTCCATGCTGGCGGCGTCCTGCGTCATCCAGCGTGCCTCGCGCCGGGACTGGCGGCGCGCAGCCTGGCGGGCGGCGTCCAGGACCTGCCACCTGCGGGCGCGCACCCGCCAGGTGGCGGCGGGAGAGAGGTCCAGGCAGACCTCGGCGACGTCGCCCAGGTCGGCGCGGAGATCGGCGACGGCGTCGATCAGAGGCTGCAGCGGGTCCGGCTCCAGCGGCACCTCCCGCAGCCGGGCTGCGGGGGCGCCGTGCAGGGCGAACACCGCACGCACGGTGTGGGTGCGCCGCTTGGCGGCGACCGGGCGGGCCCGCTCGGCGCGCACCCGGGCGTAGGGGGTCTGCAGCAGCAGGTGTCTCGCCGAGGCGGGTCCCTCGATCCGGTACGACAGCGGCTTGCTGCCGTCGGCCCGCAGCCGGATCCGCACGGTCCGCGCGGTGCGCGGGGTCCACCAGGGGCCGGCTGCCGCCGCGCGGATCAGCTGTGCGCCGAAGCGAAGGATCTCCTCGCCGGTGGTCTCGAACTGCCGGGAGGGCAGCAGCTCGACGCAGGTCCGCCTGCTCAGCGCGCGGGCGGCCAGGACGTTCTGCAGCCGTGCCCAGCCCCACCACGCCGCGGCCGCGACGAGGCCCGCCCACCACGCGTTGTCGTGGAGCCAGTTCGCGGTCGTCCAGGCTAGGCTCGCTAGGTCGACGAGGGCGTTCCACAGCAGTTGGGGTGCAGAGGCGAGCGTTTCCGTGCGGGGTTCCATGGCTCTCCCTGTCGGTTGGAAGGGGACGGCGCGCGGCGGCCGCATCGGGCGGCTGCCGAAGGACGGTCGGAGCCGTCCCGCTCAGGTGCGCCGACGCGCCGACGCGCCGACGCGCCGACGCGCCGTCGCGGCGGC
>NZ_JBFAYB010000165.1:0-9891 GCF_040681075.1 Streptomyces sp. NPDC051907
TGCACAGGGAGAAGGTCCCTTCGGAGCCGCGCAGCCCGTCGGGTCAACGGAGACCGGCCCGGGCCGCGTACGGCTGGGGAGGAGGCGACGCCGCAGGTCACCGTCCGGGGTCGAGCACGACCGGCAGCTCCGCGAGGCCGCGGAAGGCCGGGAAGGGGGTCTCCATCCACTTCGCCTCGGCCGCGGGGCCGGCCAGGACGAGGTTCGGGAACCGGCCGAACAGGCTGGTGAGGGCCAGCTGCATCTCCAGCCGCGCCAGCGGCGCGCCCAGACAGTAGTGGCTGCCCTGGCCGAACCCCAGATGCGCGCTCTGCGCGTTGCCCGGCCGCGTCACGTCGAACTCGTCCGGGGAGTCGAACTTCAGCGGATCGCGGTTCGCGGAGAGGAGCGAGATCTGCACCAGGGCGCCCTTCGGGATCCGCGTGCCGCCGATCTCCACGTCCTCGGTCGCGAACCGGAACGTCGCGCTCTCCACCGAGCCGTCGAAGCGCACCAGCTCCTCGATCGCGGGGTTCATCAGCTCCGGGTCCCCCTGCACGGCGCGCAGCTGCGCCGGGTTGGCCAGGAAGTGGTACACGGCGTTGCCGATGAGGTACGCGGTCGTCTTGTGGCCCGCGAACATCAGCAGGAACGCCGTCGAGACCAGCTCGTTCTCCGTGAGGCCGCCGTCCTTGCCCTGGGCCTGGGCGAGCGCGCTGAGCAGGTCTTCGCCCGGGTGCTCGCGCTTGCGCGCGATGAGCTGGGTGAAGTAGGCGTGCAGGTCCTCCTCCGCCTTCTGCTGGGCCTGCTTGAACTCCTTGCCGAAGCCCGTCTGCGCCACGATGGTGGACAGGTCCTGGAGGTGGGGCCGCTCCTCGGGCGGCACGCCGAGGAGCTCGCAGATCACCGTGATCGGCACCGGGAACGCGAACGCGGGCAGCAGGTCCACCGGCTCCCGGGTGGGACACGCGTCGAGCAGCTCGTCGACGACGGCCTGGATCTTCGGCCGCAGCGCCTCCACGCGGCGCGGGGTGAACTCGGAGTTGACGAGCTTGCGCAGCCGCAGGTGCTTGGGCCCGTCGGAGTTGAGCATGTTGTCGTCCAGCGAGACCGACGAGTCCCCGAAGATCCTCCGGTAGGCGTCCATGGCGCCGTACATGTCCTTGCTCAGCCGAGGGTCGGACAGAGCGGCCCTGGCGTCCTCGTACCGGGTGATCAGGTACGTGTCGATGCCGTGCGGCGGCTTCATCGGACAGACGGGCGCCGTGTCCCGGAGGGAGGCGTAGACCGGGTGCGGGTTCCGCCGGAAGTCGGCGGTGCACTGTTCGGCTGCGGTGACGGGGTCCTGCGTGGTGGTCACGGACGGCTCCTGAGGTCGAAGAGGGCCTCGGCGTTGCCGCCGAGGATGAGCTGCTGGGACGCCTCGTCCACGGGCAGCTTCTCGATCATGCGAATGAGGTCCTCCAGCGGCGCGGACAGCGGGGGCGAGTCGCTGCCGAACAGCATCCGCTCGGGGCCGAGCACCTCCGCGTTGAGGCTGAGGTGCGCCGGGCTGAACGGGCTGGTGTCGACGTACATGCGCCGCAGGGCAGCGGCCGGGTCAGGCGACGGCGAGGGCGAAGACGACATCGCCTCGGACTCCTGTCGCCCCGGCGCCGGCCGCCCGGACGCCTTCGCGCCGGAGGGCGGACCACCGGGCATCTTCGCGCCGGAGGGCGGACCACCGGACGACGGGATCCCGGAAGGCGGACCGCCGGACGACGGGGCACCAGAGGCCTTGGCCCCGGCGGGCGGCGCTCCCCCGCCCCAGTGCCGGGGCGCCGCCGCCGTCTGCAGGCGCCCCGGCAGCAGCGCCATCGCGCCGCCGCCGGTCGCGCCGATCAGCTTCAGACCCGGGTACTTGTCCAGCCATCCCGCGAACGCGATCATGGCCATGCCCATGGTGACGTCGCCGAACCTGCCGATCTGCTCGACGAATCCGACGGACTCCACCTTCTCCGTGCCGATCGGCTCGGCCGGCGCGTGCACCAGGACCGGAACTCCCGCCTCCGCTGCCAGGGCGAAGAAGGAGTCCGCCCGCGGCGAGCCGAGCAGCTCGCCGTGGACGCTGGACGTGGTGATCAGGCCGACGAAGGCGGGGTCCGCCAGGGTCTCCCGCACCCCTTCCAGGTGATCGTCGTCCCCGAACGGGTTGGCGTAGACGTACCCGCGCAACTGGTCCGGGAACGAGGCGATCAGACCCGACATCCACGCGTGGAAACCACGCAGCCGGTCGCGCGGCTGCTTGTAGTTGTCGACGCCCGGGACCCGCGCCATGGCTCCGGCGCCCACCGGGCTGCCGATGATGGTGAGATCGATCCCAGCCTGCGCGCGGGCCCCGAGCATTCCGTCGACGTCCGTCAGGCTCGGAGGCATGGGGAAGCGTTTGGCTGCCTCCGGCGGTGACAGGTGTCCGTGGATGTCGATGATCATGTGTGGGTTCCTGTTTCTGGTGCGACCGCGCATGCGACCGCTGCGCAGTCCTCGTCTCCGAGCCCCTGCTCGGCGGCGCGGGCGTGGGTCTCGGCGGCCGCGGCGGTCAGCGGAAGGTGCAGGCCCGCGGCGGACGCCTGCTCTGTAGCGAGCATGAGGTCCTTCGCCATCAGCCGCAGCCGGAAGTCCGGCTCGTCGAAGCGCCTGGAGGCCAGCCGCCGCGACTTGAACGACATGACCGGGGAGGCGAAGCCGCTGCCCGCGATCGTCCGCAGAACGAGCTGTTTGTCGAGGCCGGAGGCGGCCGCCAGTTCGGCGGCCTCGGCCATGGCCTGCACCTCTATCCCCATGAGGAGATTGAGCAGCAGCTTCATCCGCATGCCTGAACCGAGCGCGCCCAGATGGACGACCTCCTTGCCCAGCCTCTCCAGCAGCGGTCGGCCGGCGGCGAAGACCCGCTCCTCGCCTCCGACGAACAGCCGCAGTTCGCCGTCGCGGGCGTGGTCGCGGTTGCCGAGCATGCCGACGTCCATGACGGAGGGCACGTCCCCGGCGAGCCGGACGACGTCCTCGGGGGCGACGGTGCTGGCGCAGATCAGGGCCCCGGGGTAGGTGCCCCTGGCCAGGACGCCGTTCGGGCCGCGCAGCACAGCGGCCAGCGCGTCGCCGTCGGCGACTGTGCAGATGGCGGCGCTCGTGCCCTCGACGGCTTCGTCGGGACGGCCGACGGCGATGGCGCCGGCGCGAGCGAGCGGCTCGGTCCGCTCCGGGGTCCGGTTCCAGACCCGCACCTGGACGCCTTGCTCTATCAGGCGTGTGGCCAGGCCGCTGCCCATCGTGCCGAGGCCGAGAACGGCCACAGGGCCGGGATCGTTGGCGGTGGTGCGCTTCATGACTTCTCCTCCACGGTCTCCTTGACGACCCGGAACTGCATCGACTGCGTCGAGTCGACCCATGTGCGCAGCGGTGCCACCAGTGCGCGATGGTCCTCGCTGCGCTGCCAGGCGAAGAAGTGCTCGGGCGTCTCCCACTCGCTGGTGATCACCCACTGCCGGGAGTCGTCGAGCGGCTCTCCCAGCCTCTCCACGATGTGGCCCGGGGTACGAGCGACTTCCTTGCGCATCTGCTCGTACATCTCGAGGAATCCCTGCTCGCCGCCCTCGATCACGCGGACTGCGAAGACCACGGAGAGCCGTTCGGCCGTTCGGCCGTTCTGCACAGTGCCCATGTCTCCTCCTGATGGTGAGATCCGGTAGGACACGCTCTCCAAGGACTCATGGCCTCCGTGACGACGCAACTCCAACGGGTGCACGGGCCAGTCGGGAGAAGGGCTCTCGCCTGTCGCATAGACCGTTCGGGTGACTGTGAAAGGGCCTCTCGCCGAGGCGGAGCCGAGCGTCGCGACGACCCCGAACGGGCGGTTCTCGATGGCGCCGACCGGCACGGCTGGGGCTTGTGTGTGAGCCCCTGGAGTGAAGTCATACGGGCGGCCTGCGAGGCCGTGCCGCGGACGGCCGGCGGGCCGATCTGGACGTGCCGTACGAGGAGCAGCCGGAGCCGGTCATCTCCGGGCGTCGGTCGAGCCGTGTGCCGTGTTGGTTCCCGCCGACCCGGTGCGGGCGGTCGAGACGGCGGCGCCCGAGCCCGCCAGGAGCTGTGTCCGGCAACCCCCGTCCACGCGGTCGCCTTGACCGGGCGGTCGAGGACAGCCGTGCCCTGCGCACGGCTCCCCCATCCGAGCGGGGAGCCGCACCCCTGCGGCATGGCGCCCGCGCCCGCTCCGCCGCGCGGCGGAAGCTGATGCCCGTGACCGTGCAGGAGAAACCCGTGAACGACCCCAGTCCCCACGGAGCCCAGAGCCCGGCGCCCACCGGCCCCGGCCATGTCGCCGGCGCCCAGTCCGGGGTGATCGGCATCGGACTCGCCGCCGTGCTGGCGATCGCACTCGCGCAGGGTTCCTGGCAGTGGTTCGCCACCTACATCGGGGTGACGCTCCTCGCGGTGATCCTCGCCTTTCAGCATCTGCCCGCCTGGACGCCCGGCGCCCGATCTGTGTACGCGCGCGCCCTCGCCGCGTACTCGCTGGTGGTCGGCCTGTGCGTCGTGCTCGCGCTGGCCCCCATGCTGCAGCGCTGGTCCTGGCTGTTCCCGATGCCCGCGACGCGTGCCGAATGCCGTCAGCTGGGCAGGTACGAGGCCATCGAGACGACGGCCGCGCTGGGGAGCCTCGCCGGCCGCGACAGCGCCGCCCTCGCCCGCGCGCAGGAGGACCGGAGCGGCAAGGCCGTCGCCGAGTGCCTGGCAGCCGCCACGACCCTGTGGCTTCCGCTGTACGGAGCGGGGGCAGCCGTGCTGGTGGGCGCGGGCACCTGGTCCCGGGATCGAGCGCGGGCGAGGAAGGGCCTCCAGCCGCGTGCCTCCTCCTCCGCTCCGGCAGATCCAGAGGCATGACGGGACGCCACGGAGCAGCCGTGCGTGTCGTCGGCCCCTGATGCGTCGTGCGTGCCGCTGACGGATGTGCGGCGTCGCCGCGTACGCCGTGGCATCGTGGGCTCATGGCCATCGAGGTTCGCCCAGCTACGGCCTTCGAGGACGTTCGTGCCCTGCTCGGCCCGAAGTCGCCCAGCTCCAACGTCTGCTGGTGTCTGAGCTACCGGATTCCGTCCAAGCTCAACAACGAGCTGCGCGGCCCTGCCCGTGGCGAGTACGTCGCCGAGCTGTGCCGCAGCACTCCCCCGCCGGGGGTCCTCGCCTACGACGGCGACGAGCCGGTCGGCTGGGCCGCGGTGGCGCCGCGCTCGGACACCGCCTTCGCGCACAGCCGCAAGATCCCGCACGTCGACGATCTGCCGGTCTGGTCGCTGTGGTGCATCCGCGTACGCCCCGGCCACCGGAAGCAGGGCGTCTCCCACGCCCTGATCGCCGGCGCGGTCGAGTTCGCCCGCTCCCAGGGCGCGCCCGCGATCGAGGCGTACCCCCTCGACAACGGCGACGCCAAGGTCGACATGACCATGGCGTACGCCGGGCTCCGGAAGAACTTCGAACGCGCCGGGTTCGCCCACGCCGCCGACACCACCTCGGTGCTGGCCGGCCACCCCCGCATCCTCATGCGACTCGACCTCCGCTGACGGATGCGCCCGGCAGCCCGGCGCCCCGCCTACCGGCACCGCGGAGGCTACTGGTCGAAGACGACGTTGAAGTCCGGGGCCTTCTGCGCGTAGTCGGCCAACTGGTCGCGGAGCTCGCGCGCGGCCATGGGCTCCCGTCGTTCCAGCTCGGCCCAGTGGACGAAGTGCAGTCGCCTGGGCATCGCGACGAGGCCGGTGACCGCATCCCACAGGGCGTCCCAGTTCATGCCGTAGAACGCGGGGAAGCCGAGCTCCCGTTTGAGGACCTCGTGGAGGTCACGCTCGCTGCGCACCGAGCCGACGTCGATCACGACCCTGCGGTCCGGATCGTGCGCCGGCTCCTCGGGGGCTCCCCAGTAGCCGGGAAGCCACCAGCACAGAACCGACCTGTCATCAGGCCATGGACGGTGGTCTTCGGCCTTGAAGTCCTCGAAGTCGTCCGCGGCCGGGTCGATCGGACGCCAGGCCGAGTCAAGGGGCTCGTCGTCCGCCGGCGGCCGGACGAACCGCCGCCCCCGCTGATCGCAGGCGCCGTAGGCCCGGAAGTTCTGCTGGGCCTCCACGAGCGAGACCTGATGGGCGCCACGCGGCGTGAAAGGCCAGCGGAACTGCACCGGGTCGTCTTCCCAGTTGCAGATCGGGCAGATGGCGTACGAACCGGGCCAGCCGTCTTCGACATCGAAGACGAGGTAGCCGCAGCAGGGACAGGGGCGGTGCGTGTTCACCGGGCCATTGTGGTCGACGCCTCGAACAGCGGCGAACGAGTTACGGCGAGGGCGTACGGGGCTCCGACGTGGCCGAGAAGAGCTGCTTGGCTCAATCACCGTACAGATCAAGCAGGTTAGGGTCGTCGATGTCGCCAAGGGGCCGGTCGGCGGTGTCCGACGCGGTAGGGCGCGGATCCTGCGCGCCGCCATCGAGAGAGGGAGTTCGCGTGCGAAGTGCCGTGGTGCTGGGCGGAAGTTTCGCCGGTCTGCTCACCGCTCGGGTTCTGAGCGATCACGCCGAGGACGTCGTGGTGCTGGAGCCGGACGGCGCACTCGACGAGGGTGCGGGCCGCGGCGCCCCGCACCGCAGTCAACTGCACGCACTGCTGGCCATGGGACACACCCAGCTCGAGCGCTGGTTCCCCGGCATCACCCAGGAGCTCCTCGACAGCGGAGCTCACGTCGGCGCGGGCGCGGCCGTCCAGTACTACGTCGACGGTGTCCTCAAGGTCGACGTCCCGGACAGTCGACTCCTGGGAGCGACCCGCCTCCTCATCGAGGGCGCCGTTCGCCGCCGAGTCCTCAAGCTGCCCAACGTCAGCATCCGGGCAGGGCGAGCTCACGATCTGCTGTTCAGCGGTGCTCGGGTCAGCGGCGTGCGCTTCTCCTCCACGGCGATCGACGGCTCCGCCTCCGCCGCACCCGACGGCGAGCTGACGGCCGACCTCGTCGTCGACGCCATGGGCAGGTCCACCCGCCTCGGCGCCTGGCTGCAGAGCCACGGCTGGGACCAGGCGCCGGTGGACCGCATGCGACTCGACCTGGGGTACGCCACAGCCCACTTCCACCGTGGCGACGAGCTGCCCGACACCGTCGTCGCCCACTCGTCGCCCGGCCCGGCCAGCGGATACCGCTACAAGGGGGCGGTCAGCGAGCCGGCAGCCGTCACCGCGCTGGAGGGAGACCGGTGGGGAGTGGTGCTGGCCGGCTACAAGGACTACCGGCCGGGCACCGACCCGGAAGAGTTCAAGGCACGGATGCTGCGCTCTGTGGCCCCTGTTCGGGAGATCGCCGAGCGGTGCGAGCTGGCCGGGGAGATCGGGGCCTTCCACTTCCGTGAGAGCCTGCGCCGCCGCTACACCGACCTCAGCCGCTTTCCGGGCGGCCTGATCGTCGTGGGAGACGCCGTCGCCTCAGTCAACCCCATCTACGGCCAGGGCCTCACGGTAGCCGCGCTGCAGGCCTCCTCCCTCTCCGCCTACCTGCGGACCGGGGTCTCGCCGCACGTCGCAGCGTGGGGATACTTCCGCCGGGCCGGTGTCGTCGTCGACGCCGCCTGGCAGCTGTCGGCCACCGCGGACCTCGCCCAGCCGCACGTCGTCGCCCGTCGTCCACGCGGCTACCAGCTGACGCGCTGGATCGGCGACAAGATCATCGAAGCGGCGGTCGTCGACCCGGTCGTCAACCAGGCCTTCATGAACGTGGTCCACATGCGCGCGCACCCGAAGACGCTCAGCCACCCGCGCGTACTCCTGGCTACGGCACGGGCCCTGGCGTCCCGCCCTGGCGGCGACTAGGGCCCGCTCCCTCCGCCGTGGCATGAGCGTAGGGACCGGCTGTCAGGAGACGCGGATGACCCAGCGTCGGGGCACGGCCCTGAGCAGAGCAGGGTCGCGTTGAGGGATGAGCGCCCGGAGTGAGCACTCCAGTGTGGAATAGGCTGCTCGGATGGCGGGGGAGAAGAGTTTCGGTGTGCTGCTGGAGCGGTTGGCGGATCGAAGGCGGCTGGATCTCACGGACCTGGCCCGGCTGGTCGATGTCAGCGAGTCCGAGCTGCTGGCTCTGTACCGGCGTGGCACGCCAGGGCAGTCCCTCCTGCGTCGGCTCGCGCCCTCGCTCGGGCTGCACACGGCAGACGTCTTTGCGATCGCAGGTGGAGAAGTACCGGCCGACCTTGCCCCCGTGGACACGGAGGCCGGCCTGCACGTCCCCTACCTCCTCAAGCACGCCGTCGCTCTGTCGCCTGAACAGAGGGGTGCTCTGCGCCAGTTCGTGGCATCGCTGCCGCAGAAGGAGCACGTGCAGCCTGTTCCGAGCCCGCCTGCTTACGAGCAGTACCCGGATGGTCCAGGGGCCGTGCTCATGCGCCTGGCCCGGACCCGAAACCTCAGCTGGAGCGCCTTGGCCAAGACGTTCTACTGGGTCACGGGCCGGTATTGGGCTGCTGCTACCTATGGCGGGGTGGGCCGTGGGACCACCCCGCTGACTCCCGAGCTTCTCGCCGACTTCTCCGCCGTGCTCGACATCCCCGCCGCTGACCTGACGCTGTTGACCGGTGTCGCACTGCCCGATGAGTCCTCAGCCACGGAGTCAGCCGTGGCCGGCTTGGCCGAACTCATCTGGGACGTACGTCATCTGACTGAAAGCCAGCTTCTGCAGGCCATCGACGTCGCGGAGTCCCTCAGGCGGTAGGGGCGAAGGTGGCTCGGTCGACGGCCCGGCCCGGCGGTCATCCGAGCCAGCGGCCGGATCAAGAAGCACTGGTGGGGCTCGTCGAGTCCGCGCGGGTCGAACCCGGTCTCGGCAGCGAAAGCGTCGCGCGCCGGCCCGAGGCCGAGTCGCACCCGGCCGTCCGCCAGCAGGCTGTCTACATCACTCGTCGGCGGGTGCGTCGATCAGGCCGAGGGCGTCAGCGACGCGGCCTCCCAGGCGAACCCGTCCGGGTCGGTGAAGGAGGGGGCGTCGCAGCCGAGCGCGATCCGGTGCGATCCGGTGCCGTCGGCAGGGACGCCAGCGTCCTTGGCGAGGGCGCGGCGCTTGTACAGCGCCAGCTTGACGGGGCTCGACTCGGCGGCGAACTCGACGTACTTGCTGCCGAAGCTCTTCCCCACAGCGAGGCCGCGGTCTACGTAGAACCGCTTGCTCGCGGTCACGTCCGCGACTCCCAGCAGGAGCACGATCTCGTCGATCGCCCGGGTGGCCGGGCCGGTGTCCTTCTTCGCCGAGGTCGCGATCTTCCAGATCGTCCCGTCCGGGGCCTGGACGGAGCCGCCGTAGCCCCAGAGCGACTTCGACGCCGGCTTCAGCGTGGTGGCGCCGGCGGCGAGGGCGGTGGCGACGAGGCTGTCGACGGTGGACGGCTGGGACACCGTCAGCGACAGCGTGAACCCGCGGAAGCCGGTCGTCGGCGCCTCGGAGGCCCGCAGACGTACCTGGGCGTCCAGGCCGAAGGCGGTGGAGTAGAAGGTGCGGGCGGCCGTGGGGTCGGCCACCTCGAGGGTGATGTGTTCGATGGAGGTCATGTCCATCAAGCTACTTTCGCCTCGGCCGTCGGTGCTTCTCCATTCCTGACCGGTCTGGTCGCCTGTCGGGCGACGCACGCCGGCATGCCCGCCGCCGCGCCCGCCGTGCGCCGCTGATAGGCGCTGGGCGACATGCCGACGAGCTCGGTGAAGCGGGTGCTGAAGGCGCCGAGAGACGAGCAGCCGACCGCGAGGCACACCTCGGCGACGCTGAGGTCGCCGCGCCGCAGCCGCGCCGCAGCTCGCTCGACGCGGCGCGTCGTCAGATACGCGTACGGCGACTCGCCGTACGCGAGCCGGAAC
>NZ_JBFAYB010000166.1:0-9839 GCF_040681075.1 Streptomyces sp. NPDC051907
GCCGCCGCGCCGCCGTCCGCGCCGCCCAGCACGCCGCCGGGAACCACAGGAAGCAGCCGCCCGCCGGGCGCGTGCCCACCGGGCCGGTGCTGCCGTGGGGGCTGGGCCAGGCCACCGTCGCCCACCACGCCCGCTACGGCTTCGCGTGCTCCCTGGCCCGCCACCCCCACGGCACCTACGTCCTCGCCCAGCCGTCGCTCATCTTCGGCGACGAGTGGCGGCACTGGTGGGAGTACGCCTACCGCAACCGGCGCGAGGCCGTGGCCGCCTTCCAGTGGTCGCGCCGCTACGTGCCCGCGCGGGAGGTCGGCCGCGCCTTCCACAAGGACGACACCCCCATCACCGACGACGACGAATCCGCGCAGACCGGAGACGAGGCATGAAACAGGACGACAGCATCCTCGGCGCGACCGACGACGAGCTGGCGGAGCGGATGTCCACCGGCGGCGTGCTCGAGGCGCGCCTGCACCGGGGCCTCACCTTCGGGGTGTCGATCGCCGGGGTGGACGCCTGGGTCAGGCTGCCCGTCGAACCCGGGCGCATCGCGGACCTCAACGAGGGCCTGGCCGCCGACAAGATCGACCTCGTCATCCCCCTGCCGGAGGACGTCCTCGGCGGCCAGCAGGAGACCGACGTGGAGGAGATGGAGCTGCTGAAGCGGCTCCTCGCCGTCCGCGCCCGCCTCATCGGCAAGCACTGATCCACGCAGACAGGAGACCAAGCCATGCCAGAGTTCCCCGTCGAACTCGTCCCCGTGGAGGGCGGCTACTACGCCGTCCACCTGGTGGGCTGCGACCACCCCGAGCGGGAGACCGTGCCGCCGGGACGACCCGCCCGCCGCCGCTTCCCGGCCACGTCCGTCGCCGACGCCGTGGCGCGCCTGTACCGGGAGGGCACGGTCGGCGTGACCGCGCCGGACCGGTTCGTCCGCCGGGACTGCATCAGCAACCTGCCCATGACCGACCCCACCCCCGTTCCGTGGGACACGCTGCACGCGGTCTACGTGAAACAGGCCGCCGCCTACCTGTGGATGTGCGCCGCCGCCGCGCTGCGCCGGTCCCAGGAGGCGACCGAGGAGCTGACGCTCGGCAGCCGCGAACAGGACGGCAAGATCCTGCCGGGCTGGCTCCCCCAGGCGAGCGACCTGCGCACGAGCGTCCGCGCCGCCCACGAGGCGCGCCTGTGGGCCGTCTGCGTGGACGGCTTCACCAAGGAGCCCTCCAGCGAGGCGGACGCGAGCCGGGTCGTCACACAGACGGAGAAGGCCCTGCGCGACGCGATGGAGAAGGCGCTCGACCACGACACCGGCCACGCCGACGCCGTGGACGCCCTGTTCGCGCAGATCGAGAAGCAGGCCGCGACGCGGTTCATGCGCTCCACCCGCTCCTGCCTGGCCAAAGTCCACGCCCACCGCGCCACCCGCGACGCGGTGGCCTGATCCACGCAGATAGGACGACGCATGAGCACACGATTCGTGATCGCCCGGCCCGACGAGGCCGACCCCGCCAAGTGGACCGGCGTCTACGGCGACGCCGACGGGATGCCGACCGGCGCGGGCAAGCACCTGTACGCCCACGTCGTCACGCGGTTCTCCGGAGACCCCCGGCTGGCGGCCGAGTTCTTCATCGACGAGCACTCCGCCGGGTGGTCGTTCCTCGCGGAGTCGTTCGGGCGGAGCGAGTGCTACTGCCACGACCACGGCGAGCCCGAGGCCCCCGCCCGCGAGACGGAGACCGGGGCGGGCGGCATGGACTGGACGTACGTGCTCCGGCCGGAGGGGCTGGAGGTGCGCCGGTGGGACTACGGCGTGGCAGCCCTGGTGCCGTGGGGCCGGGAGCGCACCGACTGGGAGGCGATCGAGGCGAAGGGGTACGCCCTGCCCCGGTGACACGCCGTGTTACATAGGGTTTGTACCCACCGGCCGGAGAAGCTAACCTAGTGTTACCCGGCCGGGGGGTGCCCCGGTTACTGACCCGACAGGAGCGAGCACGAAACGTGATGACTCTCGCTGAACGCGCAGAACGCGTAACCCAGGAAGACGTCGCCGCGAAGATGAAGCGGCAGCTCCGGCGCTGGCAGACCGACGGCCTGGCCCGACCCGGCTGGAAGGTCGAACTCGCCCACGACGGCGACCGCTACCTGGCCACGTTCCACATCACCGGCGCGCAGGCCCCCCGGACCGGCATGGAATGGGAGGCCTTCCGCGCCTACGCCGACGGCTTCGCCGACCGGCGCACCGCCGTCATGAACCGCACCCCCCGCCGCACTCCCAAGAAGACCCCGAAGGGGAAGAAGACCGATGACTGACAACCGTCCCGGCCCCTGTCGCCAGCTCTCGCCCGGCGACCCCGCCGACCAGATCGACACCGGCGGACGCGACCGGCCCGGCCGGGTCCGCGACAGCCGCGCCCGGGACCTGGCCGCGATCCCGGCGCAGACGGCCCGCGCCGAGGGCGTGCCCCTGACCGAGATCCGCCTCCCCGCCTCCGGCCGCCCCTCCCGCAAGGAAGCCGTGGCCGGACTGCTCCAGGCCATGAACCTGCACGTGGAGGCGGCCGACCGCTTCCGCCTCCACCTGGCCGACGTGCTCGCCAACCCCTCCCTCCCGGTCGACGGGGCCGACATGACCCAGCTCGTCACCCACGAGACCGGCGCAGCCTTCTTCCGCAGGCTGCACGCCCACGGGTACAGCGAGACCTGCACCTGGGACGAGCTCTGCGAGATCCTCCCCGAGGTGTACGGCGAGGCGCAGGCCGCCTCCCGCCCGGCGTTCAGCGAGGTGGACCTGGCGGACGCGGTCCTGGCCGCCAGGAAGTGCCGCCTGGCGGCGGCCGCCGAGGCGTTCCTCAAGGCCGCAGCGCCCCTCTGGGAGTTCATGGGCTACGTGCCCGGCATCGCGCCCGACGCCGATGCCTGACGCAATAGCCTTCGCCCTGCACCCCATCCATGCACACCTGCCCGCCTGGCCACCCGGCCGGGCGGGCGGACGGGAGACACGACAATGAACCCCAGGTGGCCCCGCCTCCTCCGGCGGCTGCCCCGCGTCACCACCCGCGACCGCCGGATCGAGGACCGGCTACTGGACGGCGACCACATCACCCTCCGCCTGGCCGACGAGCTCGCGGTCCGCGTCAGCCTGGACGGCGTAGCCATGATCGTCAGCCACGAGCACCGCATGCCCGAAGAGCAGGCCCGCTCCCTGCTGCTGGCCGCCCGCTACGCCTCCACCTTCCCCGGGCAGCCCGCCTCCTCCGCCCCCGAGGACCACGAAGGCGTCCGTACCATCGCAGTACAGCTCAGCCCCCGCCAGAACCAGCACGTAGGCGACGTCCTAGCCGCCTACTTCCGCCTCAACTCACAGGACTGACACGGCATGACCAACGAGACCAAGCCTGCCTGGACCGTCCCGCCGGACCTGGCCCAGTACACCCCCTTCACCATCTACGGGGACCGCGCCGAGGAGCTGCACAACTCCCCGGCCACCCCGTTCAACAACACACCCGCCTTCGCCATGTCGTGCGAGACCCAGGCCGAGTGGCGACTGCTGGCCCGCCTGCGCCGCGAGGGCCTGCTGCGCGACGTGCCGCCCGCCGCCCGGCGCCACCACGACGAGCGCCTGACCATGGACGGGGAGTTCACGTCATGAGCTGGCTGACCTGGCCCGTCGCGGTCGTGATCGTCTTCGCGGTGCTGTGCCTCGCGCAGACGATCCAGAAGTGGATCGAGAAGAAGCCCGCCATCGAGCAGGCCCGCGCCACCCGGTTCGTCTACTGCTGCAAGCACGCCAAGGACGACCTGCACAACGCGGTCACCGGCGAGGAGGCCGGATCATGAGCGTCCCGAACCTGCCCACGTACCAGGCGCAGAAGTTCGCCTACCGGATGGAGAACCTGCTCAAGCAGCGCCGCCGCTGGGACGAGCAGCCCGAACTCGGCTTCCTGTACCTCCACGAGAAGGGCGGCATCCACGCCGAAGCGCTGGCCATTCCCTCGCCCCTGTGGAAGGGCGACCCGAAGAACCTGCTGCGCTCCCTGGTGCACGTCCTGACCAGCCCATCGGACACCGTGCCCGGCATGATCGGCGACACGCTGCGCAACGTCCCCCCGGATCTGGTCGGCCTCTACCTGCGGACCGAGGGCTGGGCCCCGCCGGAGGAGCAGATGCCGGAGATCCACCGGCGCAGGCAGGCCGGTGCCTCCGTCCCCCGGTTCGAGACCCTGGCCGGACGGGTGGAGACGCGCATGATGACGGCCGTGGACACCATGGGCCGCCTCTACATGACCACCCAGTGCCGCACGGACGGCTTGGTCCGGCCGTGCGCGTGGGAGGGGATGCACGCCACGGCCACCACACCGGGGTACGAGGTGGACGGCAACATCCCCTCCCTGCTGCTGCAACTGGTGATGGGCCTCAAGGCGCGCCCCGCCCGCACCTGATCCACGCAGACAGACCGGAGCCCCCGACCCGTGACCGTACGGGCCGGGGGCTCCGGCGTCCTAGGTGCCTGTCTCGATGAACAGGCGGGTCCGCTCGTTGGGCTCCGGCGGCGGGCCGACGGGGTTCTTGGCCCACGCCCGCATCTCGTCGTAGCTGCGCGCCAGCGCCCGCACCAGCAGGTCCCGCTCCGCCAGCTCCGCCGTCTTGCTGGCTCGCACGGCCTCCTGTGCCTCGTTGCTGGTGCGCGCGGCGGACGCCGTGGCCCTGGCCGCCACGATGCCCGCCAGCACCAGCCCCAGAGCCGACAGACCGGCCGCTCCCACCTCCCCGACCGCCGACCAGATGCTGCCACCGCCCGCCATCAGGCCCTCCTCTCCTCCGCCCAGTGCGGCAGCTCGTACTCCGGCACGCCCGACGCCCACGCCGCCATCCCCGCCTGCGAGGTCAGGTAGAAGACGGCCACGAACGCGCCGCGCTCGTAGTCCCCGGTGATCCACTCCCAGGCGTAGGAGCCCGCCCACAGCAGCGGCAGCGCCGCCGCGCCCATGAACCCCCAGCGGTCCGGACCCTCGGGCAGGATCATGCAGGTCAGGGTGATCAGGCCGGTGAAGAACCAGACCGCCGCCCAAGCCTTCATCGGCATGATGCCGAGCAGCGGCACCAGGCCGCGCGTGTTGGTGGACGGGGCGGCGACGTACCCGATGGCCCAGGTGACCATCCCGACGCCGAACAGGTAGAGCGGCGGCGCGCGGCGGGAGCGCCACTTCCGCCTCGGGATGCTGTACTCCGCGACGGACGACGCCCACAAGATGAGGAACGTGTGGGTCAGGAGGTACCAGAGGGCGACGAACACCGCCCGCAGGTACTCGGTCTGGACGGCGGTCCAGAAGTAGCCGAGCGACCACGTCAGCGGCGGCATGACGGCCGCGACGTACCCCCAGCGGTCGCGGCCCTCGGGCAGGAACGCCGACGCGCAGGCGATCAGCCCGGCCGCCACCCACACCCACGCCCACGCGGACAGCGGCATGACCGCCAGGAGCGCCACCAGGCCGCGCTGGTCGGTGACCGGCACGGCGATGAACCCGATCCCCCAGCAGACCTGCCCGACGCCCACCAGGAGCAGGGGTACGCCCCGGCGGCCGAGGCGCTGCCGGGCGGCCTGGCGCCTCACGGCGAGGCGGGAGGAGGGACCGGCGCGGGGGTACCGGCCGGGTCGGCGGTGGACGGCAGCCACGACGCGGTGTTCCGCTGGCCGATCTTCTTGCCGATGGCCGCCTTGAGCAGGACCAGCCCGAGACCGATGGGCGCGGCCCACCAGGTGGTCAGCGGGGTCACCTCGGTGATGCCGAGGCCGACCCCGAACTCCAGCGTGGTCCAGAGCAGACGCTCCGCGGTGTCCCACTTGAAGCGGCGCGAAGAGACGAAAGGCATAACGGGCCTCCTACTTGAGCTTGAGACGCTGGCCGACCGCGATCTCGTCGGGGTCCTTGAGCTTGTTCAGCGCGGCCAGCCGGTCCACGCTGACGTCGAACCGCTCGCTGATCTCGGTGAGGGTGTCGCCGTCCCTGACGGTGTAGGTGGCCTGGCTCGGGCCGCCTTCGTCGTCGCCCGGGGACCAGGACGGCGGGTGCTGAAGGCGCTCGTGGGCGCGGTCGCGGATGACGGCCATCGTCGGGAAGCCGGGGCCCCGAGGGTCTGGCTTGCCGTACTGCCACTCCTTGTGCGCCAGGACGCTGGTCTTGCCGTCCTTGCCCCAGTCGTGGGCGCGGACGAGCGCGGCGCTCGCCCGGACCATGGCCTCCACCTGGACGGCGGGCCAACTGTCCTTGCCGTCGCCCAGGTTGACGCACTCGAAGCCGTACAGACGGGCGTTGCCGTCCTTGGCGCTCTCGCCGTAGCGGGGGGCCGGGAGCGACTTCTCGGCGATGACAGCGTCCAGTACGCGGGGATCGCCCAGCCCAGCGTGGTTGGTGCGGCCGTAGCCGACGAGGTAGACCTTGCCGTCCTTGTCGATCAGCCCATGGCACAGCGGGCCGGGGAGTTCCGCGTAGCCGTCGCGGACGATGTCGATGCTGGACTGGGTGCCCTTGGTGACGGTGTGGTGGAGGAGGACGCCGTGGACCGGGCCCCAGCCGTCGCCGCGCTGACCCCGGTTGTGGGTACGCCAGTTGCCGACCTCGACAACGGTCAGGCCCTCGTCGCGCAGCGCCGCCAGGAACCTGGTAGCGGAGAGTGGTGTAGCCATGACAGCAAGTTACCCGGCCGGGAGGGCGGCCGGGCGGGCGGTCGCGCACGGGTCCGTCACAATCCATGAGCATGAGACACAGGATTTGCATTCCGGGATGACTTACGCTAATCTCGTGTCACATCAGGGGTTCCGCCCCCAAGACCCGAGGAGTCAGCATGGCCACCAAGTCCCAGCTCGCCGCCGAGATCATGGCCCACCGCGCCCTGGGCAGCGCCCCCGCCCGCAGCGCCGACGGCATCAAGGCCGACGCCAACGAGCAGCGCCGCCTGGAGCGCCTGCCCAAGGCCGAACTGGAGGCCCTGCACGCCGACTACTTCACGGTCGCCCAGTGGTTCACCTTCGGCCCGTTCCTCTTCAGCATCGACCAGGCCCTCGAGATCATCGCGGCCACGCCCGACCGCCAGCTCCACACCATCGACGTCCCCGCCACCGCGCGAATGCTGTCGCTGGAGAAGCCGATGGCGGAGTACCTGGCAGAGGGTCGGGTCCCGCTCCTGCGCGGCGACGTGGACGAGGACTACGCCCTGACTCAGGCCGACCTCTCCGTGCCCGTGATCATGGCGGACCTCGCCATCGCCGACGACGGCGAGCCCGCCTACATGCTCATCGACGGCACCCACCGCGTCCGACGGGCGTACGCGGAAGGCGTCGCCACGCTCCAGGCGTACGCCCTGGACCGCGACGAGACCCGCACGATCCGCACCGAGGCGACCCTCGGCCCCGGCCGCACCCGTCGCCGCTGACAACAGACCTGCCGTACGCCTGATCCACGCAGACACAGCAGTGCCCCAGCCGCCGCATGACTTTCGGCTGGGGCACTGCTGTGCGCGGACCTGTTTCGTCGCGAGACTCAGCGTAGCGGCACGGATAGAAACCTGTATCGCAGCTCGCCAAGAAAGTACCGACCGGCTCGCACCGGGTGCCGCCACCACCGGCCGCCGGTGTGGCAGTAGCACACGCGTCGGACCTGGCAAGACTGGCATTTCATGGCACATTGCCGTCCGCCTATGTGCGGGTGCGACCGGCACTCGGGCGACACCTCATCTTTCGAGTGAAGGCACAGACGGGGGACGGAACCGCTCACCCGTGCGGCTCCCAGCCGCCGCCCGCCAAGATGCCCAGTGCCTCTGCGAAGTCCATAACGGCACCATAGGCGGCATGACAGAGACTCTCGGGGACCCGCGCCCCAGCAACACGTGCCCGGACTGCCAGCGGACGAGCTGGCACCCCGGCGACGTGCAGAACGGTTACTGCGGCTGGTGCCACTGGTGGACGTCCGACCCGACCCTGGCCCCCCACAAGCCTCCACAAGACGGCAGCGGCCCCCGTGGGGACCGCTGCGTGTAGCGGGCGCGCCCGCTACTCCACGACGTACCAGTCCTCGCTGAGGACTCCGTTGTGCGTCAAGGTCCAGGGGACCAGGGAGCCGTCGCCCTGCTTGAACTCGAAGTAGGAGGCGTGCACCCGGCCCGCCTCGCGCTCGTCCATGCGCGCGGGCACCAGACGGACCCACTTGTCCGGCTGGATCCACCCGGCGCGCGCCACCTTGTCCCCGCCGCGCATCGCGGCCAGCGCCTCCTCGAACTTCATGTCCGAGGTCCTGCGTGAGGTCTTGGTCTCCGTCATGTGCGAGAGCCTAGAACAGAGTGCCGTCCTGCGGGGGAACCTTGCGCCCCTCGGTGAAGGGGTGGTAGTGGATGCGGACCCAGCCCTTCATCCGCCAGACCTCCATCTCGTCGCAGTGCGGGCACCGGCGCGCCCAGTGGGTGTAGACCCAGCGAGGCTCCGGCGTGACCGGCTGGCCCCAGACGGGGCGCTGCCCCTCGGCGATCCGCGAGCGCCTCAGCAGGGGGCGGTGCGGCGGGTCCTGGTGGAGCGTCAGGCCGCGCGCGTTGCGCATCGGGCCGGGGTACTCGCACGTCTCGCAGTCGCCGGGGATGTGGGTCACGCAGAGCGCCTGCTCCCACTGCCCCCAGCGGATCTCGCCCAGCTCAGGGTCCGTCTCCGGCAGGGCCGGGATCAGTCGGCGCGGGCCCAGCTCGAACTCGGGGTGCTTCACGGGTCCTCCCGAAACCGCAGCAGCCCCCGGCGCGGTGGGAGACCGGGGGCTGCTCGGGTGTTGAGCGAAGCGCGCCCAGTCTCCCAGAGCGCGGCCGCGCATGGGGCGCTTCCGCCAGAAGAAACGGTCAGCCTTGCGGGCTATTGTCTGTCGGCCCCGGGTGACGGACAGGTGAACGGCTGTCACAGTGGGCTGATGACCAAGCCCCTGGATGAACCCGCGCCGCGCACCGTCCTCCACGACTCGCTCGCCCGCGTGGGAGACACCATCGCCGACCTGGAGCGGCTGCTGCCGGATCTCCGCCACGCGGAGCAGGCAGCCCCGCCGCCCCGCCGCCAGCTCGCCCACGGGGCCGTCGCCCAGGTGGAGATCACCCTGGCCCAGCTCCGCGACGCGGCCGTCCGGCTCGACACCGCCAAGGCCCTGGTCCGGTCGGCCACGGCCCCGGCGCTGGTGGACGCGTAAGCGGGCGGCGCGCCCCGCCCCCACGCAACACGGGGCAGAGCGCGCCGCCTGCCGCTGGCGATGAGTCCCGCAGCGCCAGCTCACCCCCCGGTCTGCGCAGTCTCGGCGGCTGCCCCGCTGCCCTGAACGGCACGGGCTCCCCGCTCTCCACTGACGGCCGCCCGGCCGGGCGGCCGGGTCGCCTGGCGTCTGGGACTCGCCGGGCGCGGAGGACGATCCGGGATCGTCTCGCCCCATGGGAGCGCACCGGCGGGCGCGGCCACAACGGCCGAGCGGCCGGGTTACTCCACATGGCACAGCGAATGCCCCGGTCGGGGGAACCGGCCGGGGCATCGCGTGCGCCGGTGCGTGCTACCCCTGCGCCGTCGCACGCGCCGTCCACTGCTGGAGCATGTCGGCCGGGTGGCCGCCCGGCCGGGCGGCCGGGTCGCTAGGGGTGGCGTGGGCGAGCGTGCGCACCCGGCCGCCAGAAGAGAACAGGCCGCCGAGATTGGGCGGGGTGCCCGGCTGCGGCTGGCCCGGGAGGCCAGCCTCGGCCGGGTACGACCTGTCGCTGATCGCGGCCGACAACCCCACGGCGCAGCGGCTGTTCGACCAGCCGCTCCACCACCCCCGCCCGCTCAACCCCAC
>NZ_JBFAYB010000167.1:0-9796 GCF_040681075.1 Streptomyces sp. NPDC051907
GGCCGAGGTCGTCGGACGTCGCGTGATTGAGGACCAGGGCCCCCAGGCTCTTCACGTCCCGCAGCGCCGCTCGCAAGGGCACCCCACCCGGCCCGCACGATTGCCCGTGTCCAACGGCATGGACTACCCCAATGTCGGGTGGCTCTGAAAATTTCAGTACCGCAAGCGCAGCCAGCGAGAAGCGGCCGTCAGGGCCTCGGGTGATCCGTCGACCGCCGGTTCGAGGGTGGGGCCAAAAGACCTCGGCACCGTGGTCCCAACTCAAGTGCTTACTCGACGGTCGGCCCAGGTGGCGGGGGATCAGACTGACAGGCGGCGGATGGCGACGACGGCCGCGTCGTCGTCGAGGTGGCCGTGGACGTGGGCTAGCAGGTCGTCCTGGAGGTGGCGCAGCAGTTCGTCGGGGTCGTCCTTGGGCCACTGCGGCGCCCGTTCGGTGAAGGGGTAGAAGAGTCCGTCGGCGTTGCGTGCTTCGATGACGCCGTCTGTGTAGAGGAGCAGCAGGTCGCCGACCTGGAACGGGAAGGTCTGGACGTCGTAGGCGGCGATGCCGAAGGGTCCGCCGAATCCGATCGGGAGGTGGCTCGCCTCGGGCATGAGTGGGGTGATGTGATTCCCGCGCAGGAGGAGTGGGGGTGGGTGGCCGCAGCTGATGAGGTGGACGACCGGATCGTGGTCGGGGATGTCGAGCAGCAGGGCGGTTGCGAAGTCCTCGTTGGTGTCGTCTTCGGTCTCTGATCGCCACTGGATGGCGTCCCAGCGGAACGCGCCGTCCAAGTGGACGGCGAGGCGAGGGAGGGTGGCCTGCCGATGGGCGGCTGCGCGGAAGGCGCCGAGCAGCAGGGCGGCGTTGTTGATCGCGGCCAGGCCGTTGCCGCGTACGTCGCCGATGAGGAGCCGGGTGCTGTGGTGGACGGTTCGTGCTGCCGCGTACAGGTCTCCACCCAGGTCGGCTTCTTCCTCGGCGGGGATGTACAGGCCGGCGATCCGCAGCGGGCCAGAGCGTGCGGGCAGTGGGTGCAACAGCACACTTTGGGCGGCCTCGGCCACCGACCGTACCCGGTGCAGCTGCCGCTCACGCCGGTCCCGCACCACGCAGATGGTCACACATACGACGGAGACGACGATCAGGGCAACGATCTGGGCCTGGATGTTGGCGGTGTACAGGACCCCTCTGAGCACGCCGATCACCACCTGGGCCGCCACCGCGAGAGCTCCCATCAGTGCCGTCACGCCGACACCGGCGAACGCCACCGTGATCGCGGGTGCCGCCACCAGCAGTGGACCGAGGTGGATGTGCGGCGGAGACAGCACATCCACCACACAGACCGTGACGATCAGCCCGAGTGGGATCACGATCAGCGCGGGGACGTGACTCTGCTTCCAGGAACGCCGAACGTCCAGCCATGGTCGAAGGGACATGCCCCAAGCTTTCCACTTCCCTCTTTGTGCGAGTATGTGCCGCTCCGGGAACCGGGGCCGTGCCGGTGTGAGACGGAAGTGGTCAATCGGATGGGAGCAGGGCTCTGGTGTGGACCCCGGTGGTCCACTCGGTGTCGGAGGTCTTGCGGATCCAGCTGGTGATCACATGGTTGGACACCTCACGCCGGGGTGCCGGGCGCCAGGTACGACGAGGACGTCCAGCGGCGGGTCACCGTCGAGCAGGTGGTCCGGCAGCACCCGCAGGCTCTTGTTGCAGCGGACGGCGCCGACAGGAGCACATCGTCAGCGACACCGTCCGGCGTGGCGAATCGGCCATTCCGGCTCTACGGTCGAGTTACGGCTGTCTCAAGCCTTGGTGGAGTGTCGGTGAGCGCACCATGATGGCGTCATGACCACGGCCTTGCGTGCCCTGACGCAACTCGCGAGCTGGCCGGACCTCACCGAGGCTCAGCCCGGCTGCGGCGCCGGCCGTGGCTTGCGCTCGGCCAGAGCCGAGATCGCGCACTTCCACTCCGGCCGACGGGTCGACCTGCACCTGACCGCCAGGATGATCCACCATTTCGAGAGCGACCTGAGACGCTCGACCGCGATCCGGCTCGTGCCGGGCTCGCACTGGGTGACCATACGCCTGGAATGCGACACGGACGTCGATCTGCTCATGACCTTGGTCAGCCTGGCCCTCCGGGCCCATCAGGGGCGGCCGGATTTCGGCGACACCTCGCACGCGCCGTGCAATGATCATGACGTCACGGTGCTCGCGCGTGAGAATGCTGGGGGCGGCTGAGCGGATCTTCCAGGTCAGGGGAGCGCAGTGGCAATCGATGAACGCGAGGCAGACGCGATCCGGGCACTCGCCGAACGCCTCACCGCCGCGTACAGCGCAACCCGGTCCCCTGCCGAGATCGAGGCCGCTGTCGCTGAGGCCCACGCAGCCTTCAAGGGCCAGCCCGTACGAGACTTCGTTCCCATCCTCGTCGAGCGCAAGGTTCGCGCTGCTCTCGGCAGGACCTCGACCGACCGCTGAGTTCGGCCCCGTCCGCCATCGACCAAGCAGTGCGGCCCGGGGCTTTGGCGGACCGAGGTCAGATGGCGGCACTGGCGGCGGTTTCGATGAGGCGGGTGGTGATGCCCGGGTGGCTCATCATGGCGATGGGGGACACGCCGGGTACCTCGAAGACCTTGTGGGCACCCGCGCGCTGGTAGCGGAAGCGTTGCAGGGGGCGGGGCCGGACGGCCTTGTCGGTGTCGGCCACCAGTCCCAGGGGTGGTGCGCCAGGCAGCGACGGGTGACGACAGGCAAGTCAGCGGCGACTAACTGGCCGTCCGCTACGAGGCGACCGTACTGGCCGCAGTCCTCGACGAGTGACTGTGCCCAGCACTCCCCCGAAGGACCCCGAGATGTTCTACCGGCCGGCCCTGACCGATCACCCAGGCCGAGCTGAGTTTCCGTGCTCACGTCCGGGATGACTGCGCGTTGCGCGCATCGTGCAGCGGCGCGGTCGACAGCGCTGGTCCCTTCAGCCGAGAGCGTTCGAGAGAGTTACGGAGAACTCGCCATGTCCCTTCGTATCGCCCTGTCCGTCGTCGCCAGTGTCGCCATCCTCGCAGGTACTCGTTCGCCTTCTCCACCGAGGTCACGGCGTCCTCCGGTGTCAAGAGCCTCCAGGTGATGGCCTGGCTGGAGAAGTCCGGACTCGCCGCGAAGCAGCCGACCGCCAAGGAGATGGCCCAGGCGGAGTCGGCCCGTTGCAAACCCGCCGGTGCCGACACCGTGAGGTGCGTGTATACGGCCGCGGTGACCACCGCCGAGGTCGCTTCGTCCCCGCGCGGTTCCTGGCATGTCGCTGTTCTTGCCACCGCCGAGGACGGCACCACCGCCCTGGACACCAAGGCGGTGGACTTCACCGTCGACTGACCGGACTCCCAGGAGGCAGCAGGAGCACTCTCCCAGCGAACTCTAGGCTTGGCCGTTGGTTCCCTGGGCGGCTTGGGCGATGACGGCGGCTACGACGTCCGGGCGGGAGACGTAGACGGCGTGGCTGCCGGGGGTCTCGGAGACGGTGGCCCTGGCCCGCTCGGACATGGCGCGCTGGGCGGGCGGCGGGATCATGCGGTCGTCCGTGGCGACGAGGTACCAGGACGGCTTGGTCTGCCAGGCCGGTTCGGAGATGGCCCCCTCGAGGGCCTCGACCCCCCAGGGGACCTGCGAGTCGGCCATGAACGTCGCCAGCTTCTCGGGCACGTCGGCGGCGAAGGAGGCCGCGAACTTGTCCCGGTCCAGGAACAGGAACCCGTTCTGGGGCGGCAGGATCGGCGGGACCGGGGCCCCGGGCGGCGGGTCGGCGATCAGGGAGCTGACGGACTCGCCCTTGTCCGGTGCGAACGCGGCGATGTAGGCGAGTGCCGCGACGTTGGGGTGGCTGCCGGCCTCGGTGACGACGACACCGCCGTAGGAGTGGCCGACCAGCACGGCCGGCCCGTCGAGGCCGTCGAGGACCTGGTGGGTGGCGGCGACGTCGCCGGCCAGCGACAGGGTCGGGTTCTGCACGACGGCCACCTTGTATCCGTCGGCGCTCAGGTGGTCGTAGACCCCCTGCCAGCCCGATCCGTCCACGAAGCCACCGTGCACGAGAACGATGTTCCTGATGGTTGCCATGGTCACTCCTGACCTGGAGGGGCAGCGCCTTGACGTCTGACCCGGTGCCTACCAGTCAAGGCGAAGAGGCGCGGCCGGTCCAGCAGGACAGCACGCAGAAGTACCCGCCCGCTCTCCGTGGCCGGCGCCTTGGACGATGCCCCGGCAAGAGGTCAGGGCGCGGCGGTCGCCAAGCGTGGCAGCGGCTGATGTACGGCGAGGTGAACCTCAACATGGCCGCCCGCCTCGATCTCGCTGCGGCCACCGTGCCTGGCCCACACTGCTGGCGACGGGGCGCCGGTCGGGTGAGCCGCCACATGTGCGAGATGCGGCTCACCCGCGGACTTGCCTACCTCTGCTGGTTCAGGGGGAGGGCGATGTCGAAGACCTGCCCGTTGGAGGGGAAGCCGCCTGCGTCGTCGGCCTGTCCGGTCAGCGGGTTGACCCTGTAGAAGCGGTAGGAGCCGGACGTCTGCAGGGCGGCGAAGCCCCGGTTGGCGCCAGTCTCGGGCGAGAAGTAGATGTCGAAGCCCGCGCTGGGACCCGCGTCGACGCCGAGGCTTCCGGTGGGGGCGAGGGTGCCGGCGTTGGCGGGGGATTGCAGGACGACGCGGTCGGTGGTGGTGTCGATGTCGAACAGGCTGGTGGCGGTGGCCGCATTGAGGTCGTTGTTGGTGTAGGCGGCGCCGGTCACCCCCAGGGCGGGGTCAGTGGCGGGCGGTGTGGTGAGCGTGCCGTCCATGACGGTGCCGCCCATCGCGACGTTCACGTTGTGGCGCAGATTCTGCCCGGTGTCGCTGATGACCCGCAGCCGGTCGGCGGCCGGGTTGAAGTCCACGCCGAAGAAGGTGCCCTGCAGGTCGATACTCAGCTGGGACACCTTCGTCGCCACGGCGTTGCTGGTGTCGAGGGTGTAGACGCCGCCGGCGTTGCCGACGCCGTAGAGCAGGCCGTTCTGGACGCGGTAGTCGATCCCGACCAGTGCGGTGTCACCGTCAAGGCCGGTGACGGTCCCGATCGAGGTCACCGTCCCGGGGCTGCTGGCGCGGAACTGCACGAGACGCTGGTCGTCGGTCAGGCCGGTCACGTTCAGACCGTTGCGACCCGTGTCCTGCGGGTCGGTGTCGGCGGCCATGGCCGGAACGGCGGTGGACAGAGCGGCGGCGAGCGCCACAGCGAGGACTGCCTTGCGCATGGGGGATCTCCACGGATTCGAGGCGCCCGCACGTCCGGGCGCCACCCATGCGATGAGACCAGCAGCACACGAGTCGGGCACGCCGACTGCGGCCATGTGGCGGTATGCGCGGCGGGCGGGTCGCGCCTGCGATCGGCCCTGGCGTGCCTCCGTCCCGCCACACCATCCCCCAGACTGCCTTGGCCATGCTGCGCCGCCAAGAAGCGTGGGCCGGAAGAGGGGCATCATCACCGACACGATCGGCCTGATCCTCCCCGTGACCGTCACCGCCGCGAGCCTCTCGGAAAACGCCGTAGGAATACGCCTCCTCGACCACGCCAAGAAGGCCTACCCCAGCATCTCCAAGAGTTGGGTCGACACCGGCTTCAAGAACACCGTCATCGAGCACGGCGCAGGACTCGGAATCGACTTCGAAATCGTCAACAGAAACCCTGGAGACCGTCGTAGACAGTACGGACCGCCGTGCGGGTGACCTGTCGCATCGATTCCTCATGCGGTTTGTCAAGCGGCGAGGGCGGCGCGTGCCAAGTCCTCTCCCATTGGGGTTACCTGCGCTCAGGGGTTCGGTCAGACTCGGCGCATGGGAGATGGCGCCCAATGGTCGCTGGAAGACGACTGGGATTGGCAGATGCAATGCGCACGAGCTCATGATGCATTGCTGCGGGGCACGGACTCGTGGGTGCCTCCTGTTGAGGAGGAACTGGTGCTGGCTGCCCGGGCAAGCGCGTTGAGCCAGTGGCATCCATCCACCAGTCACAACTACCTCCGGTTCTCGGACGGTCCTCATCCCTGGGTGCCCGGAGGGCGCGACGACGTCAGGTATCTGCCGGGATGCATCTCCTTCGCGAAGGAGGGGGCGGACAGCAGCGCTGTCTTCCGGGTCTGGAGCGGATTCCTGTTGCAGACCCCTGATCCGGTGCTCGTGCTGGCCCCTCTGGAGGCAGTGGTCGCTGTCAAGGCCCTGGTGGAGGTTCTGACCACCGACAGCTGAGAGCCTGCAACGAGCCGAGAGCTCGGGTGCGTGCGGCGGGGGCACCAGACGGTGAAGGCGGCCGGTGTGCGCCGCGACCCCGCGCCTGCGCAGGCTGCGACCAGCTTCGGTTCGTAGCATCGTCCGTCCCGCAGAAGGGCCCAGAAGACGTCGACGCGGCGGCGAGCGAAGGCGCGGACGGCTTGGGTGTGGCGTTTACCCTCGGCTCGTTTGCGGTCGTGGTAACGGCGGGATTCGTCGCACCTTCGGATACTGAACAGCGCGGAGGTGTAGAAGACGCGCTGAAGGCGACGGTTGTACTGGATCGACGTCGCCCGCGCCTTCGACCAACGGGGCAAGCCGGACCACTGCTGCCGGGCGCTCCTGGCCAGAGCACGCCGCACCCCAAGAAGTCCGCCGCGCATCCGTACGAACGATCGCCGCCGACCTCATGCAGCACGATCGAACCCTGCCAGAAGTACGCGACTTCACAACCCGCATCCACGCCCTCTCCTGACACCGGACCGCAGCGGCCGCGCCGAGATCGACTGCCTGCTACGGAGCACCGACGAAACTCGCCGTTCAGGGACTACGCACCTCTACCTAAAGATCATTTCCCGCGCTGTGTCGGCCGTTTTCCCACGGCCCGGGCCAGCAGCCCGCCTCAGGGCTGACGGCGGATCTGTGAAGGATCGAACAGTGTCCAGTCATAGGTCGAGTCGCTTGACCTCCCCACCACAACGGACAGACCCAGATCTCGCACCGCGCAGGTCTCACGCCCTCGGGACTAGGACTGCGGACCGATGCGAGCAAGATCAACGCTCGCTACGCTCGGGCCCGTGGCCAGCGCGCCTCCTCGCCCAGCCCCTGCGGGAACGAATGGGGCCTGACGATCGAAGCCCCGACGGTTTCCGCCTCGCCCTGTCTGCCCGCTCATGGTCCAACTCCTGACCGTGCCGCACCGCCGGGGAGCCGTGCGTCCAGGCACGATCGGTCTCGCCAGCCTCGCCCGCCAACCGGTCGGCCCGCACCACTCAGCCGCACCACCGCCCTACCCACCTCAACCGACGGAACACCATGAACGTGAACCTCGCTGATCACCGCATCGTCCTCACCGGCGCAGGCCGCGACTTCGGCCGCGCGCTCGCCCACCACTTCGCCGAGCTCGGAGCCGAACTCTTCCTCACTGCCCGCACGCTGGAGGCGGCCGAGCGCACCCGCGCGGAGATACACGCACGCGGCTACGAGGAGGTGCACGCCTTCGCCTGCGACCTCTCCGACCCCGCCTCGGTCCGCGCGTTCGCCAAGGCGCTCGGCGAACGGACCGACCGCGTCGACGTCCTGGTCAACAATGGCGCCCGCTGGCTGGAGGGCCCCGACCTGCTGTCCGCCTCCGACGAGGACGTAATCGACACGCTCGCCTCGGCCGGCACCGGAACGATCCTCGTCACCAAAAACCTGCTGCCCCTGCTCCTCGCCTCCGACCGCCCCGACGTGGTCACCATCGTCTCCGCCTGCGGCGTCCCAGGAGCCCAGCACCCCACCGCCCACGAGGCGTACTTCGCCGCCAAGCACGCCCAACGCGGCTTCACCGAAGCCCTCTCGCGCCGACTGCGCCCCCGGGGCGTGCGCGTCGTCTCCCTCTACCCGCCGGACTTCAACAGCGGTCGCGACCCGCTGTCCCCGCAATGGGACACGACACCACGCGGCGCCCACGATCCCCTCGCCGCGCAATCCGTGATCGACTGCATCACCTTCGCGATCGGCCAGCCTCGCGACTGCTATATCAACGCCTTCCACTTCGAGGGCATGCACCGCGACACATCCGACCACTCCGCCTGAGGGGCCTCCTGCCCCGGGGGCGAACAACGGGACGTGCCTCAATCGCTGGCGAGCGCGTCCCGCCGGTGCTCTCTGCCGGCAGTCCTGCATGACACCATTCCCACACCCCACCCTGACCAGCCAGACCACACCCGGACATGGCGAAAAGGTCGGCATCGCGATCATGATGCCGACCTTTCGTCGGTGTCCCCCGCTCCCTGAGGGCCCGCGTCATCGCCTACGTGCCGCGGAAGTCCACCGGCTCCTTCATCATGCTCACGTCACGATCACTCAAGGTGACTCGTTCAGGTTCACCGAGGCCACCAACGGCAAGGGCGTGAAGCCCTTCAGTTGATCCACACCAACCGGTAGCGGGGAGATATCTGGCCGCCACCGGGGACGTTTCGTTGCCCGTCAGTGGGGAGAACTACTGGCCGCCTCTGGGGAGAACTGCATGGCCGTTGACATTCTTCAGTGGGCTGTACTGACGGGAGCGGCCCCTTTGCCGGAGATCCCCGAGTTCCCCGGCGCTCTGGAGGTGCTGCGGAAAAGTCCACTGGGCGAGTCGTCACGACGTGCGCTGGATGCCGGAGCAGCAGACCTCTCGGATCCCCGAGTGCGGGCGGTACAGGTAGCCCCCGGAGTCTGCGGTCTCGTCACCCCGGAAACTTCTTCGCTCCGGAACCTGCCGACCCCGACTGTCCGCGTTCGGGTCGGCATGGAGGCGGTCGCCTTCTTCCAGCAGCACCTGGACTGACCCCTCGGCGGACATGGCGTCGGCATAGAGCACGGGGCTGCCAGCCTTGTAGCAACGGACACCGGTGCACTGTAGGTCGTGATGCGGGCGAAGCCGCAAGAAGACGCACAAGGAGATCTGCCGCCGCTCCACCGTCTCGTCGAACGCCTCCAGTTTGCTGACTTGTCCACCAGCAACGCTTGCGACACTGCAGGGAGGGCGCTCCCCCACCTGACCTGGGCCTTCGTTCGCCTTCGGAATTCGAACCCGAGACCTACGCATACGGGACCATAATGCAACCCATCGCGGGACAACCCTGTCGAGGATCGGCGCACGATCCCCGGGGAAGCGAGCGGGAGCGATCGTCAGCGACTTCAAGACGCACCCCAGGAGCATGCGCCGGTCCGTGAGCGTCGACTCCGCCCACGCGTCCGCCAGCGCCTCGCCGTCCGCGAAGAAGACCGACAGGTCAGCCTCCCGAGCCAGTTCAGCGGCTTCGAGGTCAAGCGATTCGATCACTGCCGATTGCTCAGCCGACAGGGCCTTGAATCGTTCCTCCGCCAACGTGCCCTCGACGTAGAAGTCGTGCTCCAGCTTGTCGCGGCGTGCCTTGGCTGCGTCGAGGCTTGCTATGACCTCCTCACGACGAGCCCCCTTCTCCACGTCGTGGAGGACCGCCCAGCGTCGGACGATGGCATCGAGGCCAGGGGATCCGTACTCGAGGGCCGAGACGTGGCTCAGCCACATCGCCTCGACCGCCGCGTCCATACGCGGCGCTCGGACCACCACACCGGGGCACGCGTCCTTGCCGTACACCGACCGGGTACGGCACCGGTACATACGGCCCCGGTCGCCGCCGCTGCCGGTCATGCCCTTCTTGCAGTACGGGCAGGAGAAGATCCCGCCGAGGAAGGTGGTGTGCGGGCGTTTCCCCCGCGATCCCCCACCCATCTTGGTGACGCGCGCTTCGATCAGCGCGAGGATCCGAAGCCGCTC
>NZ_JBFAYB010000168.1:0-9737 GCF_040681075.1 Streptomyces sp. NPDC051907
GGCGGGCGGCGAGGCCCACCAGGGCCTCGACGCCGTGCGCCTGTAGCCCGGCGCCACCGCCCCCGTCCTGGGGGCCTCCTCGACCACCGCGTGCGCGTTGATCCCGCCGAAGCCGAAGGCGTTCACGCCCGCGCGGCGCGGCGCGGCGCCCGCCCGCTCCCAGGGCTCCGCCGTCGTCACCGGGCGCATGCGCGTACGGGCGAACCCCTCGTGCGGCTCGTCGAGGTGGAGGGTCGGCGGCAGCGTCCCCTCGCGCACCGCCAGCACGGCCTTGATCAGTCCGGCCATCCCGGACGCCTGCATGGTGTGGCCCAGCATCGACTTCACCGAGCCCATCGCGACCTGCTCGGCGCCCGCCCCGCCGGGCCCGAACACCCGGGCGAGCGTCGCGAGCTCGGCCTCGTCGCCGACCGGCGTCCCGGTGCCGTGCGCCTCCAGCAGGCCCAGGGCGCCGGGCGCCGCGGGGTCGAGCCCGGCGCGCCGCCAGGCCTGCTCCAGGGCCCGCGCCTGGCCGTCGACCAGGGGGCTCATCAGGCTCGCCGCCCGGCCGTCGCCCGCCACGCCCATGCCCCGTACGACGGCGTGGACGCGGTCGCCGTCGCGTTCGGCGTCGGCGAGGCGCTTGAGGAGGACGACTCCCGTGCCCTCCGAGAGCAGGGTGCCGTCGGCGCGGCGGTCGAAGGGGCGGATGCGCTGGCTGGGGCTGAGCGCCCGCAGCTGGGTGAAGACGCTCCACAGGGTCGCGATATGGCAGTGGTGGACGGCGCCGGCGACCACGAGGTCGCAGCTGCCGCCCGCCAGCAGCCCGGCCGCCTGCTCGACGGCGAGCAGCGAGGAGGCGCAGGCCGCGTCGAGGGTGTAGGCGGGTCCGCGGAAGTCGAGGCGGTTGGCGGTCCTGGCGGCGGTGAAGCTGGGGACGAGGCCGATGGACGCCTCGGGCTGCTCGGGTCCGAGGCCCTGCTGGAAGGCCTCGCGGACGGCGGCTATCCGCTCCTCGCCGAGCTCGGGGGCGAGTTCGCGCAGGGTGGCGGCGAGCTGGTGAGCGGTGCGCACGCGCTGGTCGAGGCGGGCGGTGGCCACGCCCATGAAGCCGCCGCGGCCCAGGATCACACCGATTCGGGAGCGGTCGGCGGGCAGTCGGTCCTCGCCGCCCGCGTCGGCCACCGCGTCGGCGATGACTCGCAGAGCGAGCAGCTGGTCGGGCTCGGCTCCGGCCACCGCTGCGGGCATGATGCCGAACCGGGTCGGGTCGAACGCGGCGAGCTCGTCGACGAATCCGCCGCGCCGGCAGTAGAACCGGTCGCTGCGGGCGGGCCCGTCGCCGCCGTGCGGGTCGTAGTACACCTCCGGGTCCCAGCGGCCCGGCGGCACGTCGGTGATGGCGTCGACGCCCGCGAAGAGGTTGTCGCGGAAGGCGTTCAGGTCCTTCGCGCCGGGGAAGACCGCCCCCATGCCGACGATGGCGGCGTCGTCGGGGCGGGGCCCGCGGTCACCCATGGCGGGTCGCCCCCGCCGTCAGGACGACCTGGCCGCTCGTGCCGTGCGCCAGCTCCGCGAGGAAGGCCGCCGTGCCGGCCGCCGGGTCGAGGAGCGCGATGCCCCGGCCCGCGTACACGCGCTCCAGCTCCGGGGTGACCATGCCGCCGGAAGAGGCCGCCCACGGGCCCCAGTCGAGGGCGAGGACCCGGCCGGGGAAGCGGCGCGACCAGGAGGGGGCGGCGGCGAGGGTGTCCAGGGCGTCGTTGGCGGCCGCGTAGTCGGCCTGGCCGCGGTTGCCGTACACGCCGGCGACGCTGCCGAAGAGGACGAGGAAGTCCGGTGCGGGCGCGGGGCCGTGGTCAGCGGCGGCCTCGGCGAGGTGGCGCGCCCCGTCGGCCTTGGTGGCGAAGACCCGGGCGAAGGACGCCGGGTCCTTGTCGCGCAGCAGCCTGTCCTGGAGGACTCCCGCCCCGTGCACGATCCCGTCGAGCCGGCCGTGCCGTGCGCGGACGTCGTCGAGGACCGCGCGGACGGCCGCGGGGTCGGTGACGTCCGCCGCGTGGTAGCGCACGGAGGCGGCTGCGCCGTGGAGTTCGGCGAGGGCGGCCCGGATCTCGCGGGCCGCGAGGATGCGGGACGCGGCGGCCTCGACGTCGGCGGGGGTGCGCAGCCCGCCCTGGACGAGGGCCGCGCGCAGGGCGACCCGGTCGTGGGCGTGGGCGACGGCGGGGTCCTCGGGGGCGTCCGGGGGCGGGGTGCGGCCGATGAGCTCGATATGGCAGCCGGTGGCGCGGGCCAGGGCGATCGCCGTGCGGGCGGTGATGCCGCGGGCCCCTCCGGTGAGCACCACCACCGCGTCCCGCCCGAGCGGCGGGGCGGCCGGCTCGTCGGGCAGGGCGACGGGGACGGTGCGCAGGGTGTTGCGCGTGCCGTTGGTGTAGCCGACGACGGACGGCTCCTCGGGGGCGCAGAGTTCGGCGATGAGGTGGGAGGCGATCCGCTCGGGGCGGTCCTTGGGGTCGACGTCGACGGCGCGGACGAGGGCGCCGGGGTACTCGATCGCCGCGGTACGGGCGAAGCCGTGCAGCCCCGCGCCCGGCACCGGGTCGGGCGACGGGTCGGCTGCCTGCTCGGTCCGGCCGAACGCCCCGCCGCAGCCGGTGACGAGCAGCAGCCGGCCGGCGCCCGCGACCAGGGCGGCGCGCAGCGCGCCGAAGTTCTCGGGCAGCACGGGCGCCGGGGCGGGGCGCAGGGCGCTGAGGTCCACGACGCCGTCCGCGCCGGCGGCGTCCACGAGACGGTCGGGGTGGAGGGTGCGGACCTCGGCGCCGTGGGACTCGAGTGCTGCGGCGAGGGCCGCCGCGACGCCGAGCCCGTCGTCGACGACGGCGAAGCGCAGCCCGGGCAGCGCCTCCGCGCTGTCGCGGGCGGCGGCCGGCGCCACGGCGGCGACCTCGACCAGCAGTCGCTCGACGCGCGTCCTGTCCGGCGCCGCCTCCTGCCCCGCCTGCTGTACGGCCTGCTGTACGGAGTCCGCCGCGGGATTCTCGTCCGGGCGATCGCCGCGGGCGACGATCCAGTCGACGATGCCGCTGATGGTCTTCAGCCGGGAGAGCTCCTCGACGGCCGACTCGGCGGGTCCGTCCGCGCCGCTGGGCAGCCCGATCCGGTCGGCCAGCGCCCCGATGATCTCGACGCGTTTGATGGAGTCGACGGAGAGGTCGGCCTCCAGGTCGAGGGAGGGGTCGAGCATCTCCTTGGGGTAGCCGGTGCGCAGCTGGACGATCTCCAGTACGGCGTCCATGAGCTGCGCGGGCGTCAACGGGCGGTCGTCCGCCTCCTGTTCCGCCGCCTGCTGTTCCGGAATCCGCTCCGGCGTCTGCTCCCACTGCGGATCAGCCGCGGTCGGGGGCGCGGCCGCCGGCGGCGCCGGAGCGTTCTGCGGCGCCCCCAGATAGCCGAGCAGTACGTCCCGTTGCGCGGCGACCAGTTCCCGGGCGCCGCGCAGATACTCCAGCACGGCCTCCTCCCGCCGGTCCCCGCCCTCGGCCGGGCGGGCCGTGGCGACCCGCCGGGCCGGGAGCAGTCCGCCCGCGACGGGCTCGCCGTCCGCGGTCCGTACGAGGTGGCCGTCCACGGTCCAGCCGGCGCGCCGGGGCGGCTGGGCGGGCAGCGCCGCGGTGCGGCCCTTGAAGAGGGGCTCGGGGTCGAACGGCACGCCCGCCGCCACGAGTTCGGCGAGCGCGGTGACCAGGCGGGTCACGCCGTGCTCGCCCGGCACGTCGAGGGGGACGGCCCAGTGCGGCCTCTCGCCCAGGGTCCTGCCCACCAGTCCGCTGAGGACCCGTCCGCAGCCTGCCTCCACGAAGACCCGCACTCCGGAGGCGTACATGGCCTCGATCTGCTCGGCGAAGCGGACGGGCTCGGCGAGCTGCCTGGCCAGCAGGTCCCGTACGGCCGCCGGCTCGGACGGGTAGGGGCGCGCGGTGGTGTTGGACCAGACGGGGAGGGCGGGCCGGGCGAGGTCCACCCCCGCCAGCTCCTCGGCGAGCGGGCCCGCGGCGCCGGCGACCACCTCGCTGTGGAAGGCGCAGGCGACCGGGATGCGCGTCGCGGCGATGCCCACGGAGCGCAGCGCGGCGACGGCGTTCTCGACGGCGGGCGTCGGGCCGGAGACGACGCACTGCGCGGGCGCGTTGTGGTTGGCGACGACGCAGCCGGGCGGCAGCAGGGGCAGCTCGTGGGGGGCGGCGGGCACGGCGGCCATCGCCCCGGGGTCGTCTCCGGCCGCGGCGAGGATGGCGGCGGCCCTGCGGTCGCTGAGCCGCAGCAGGGCGGAGGTGTCGTAGGCGCCGGCGGCCCACAGGGCGACGAGCTCGCCGTAGGAGTGGCCGGCCGTGCAGTGGGCGCGGACCCCGAGCGTGTCGAGCAGGCGGTGCGCGGCGGCGCCGGTCAGTCCGAGGGCGGGCTGTGCGACACGGGTGTCGGTGACGGCGGCGCGCTGGGCCGCCTTGGCCTCGGGGGTGAAGCCGGCGGGCGGGAACATGGCGGCGAGGACGCGGTCGTCGGCGCCGTACAGGACGCTGCGCAGCCGGGGGAAGGCGATGAGCAGGTCGCCGAGCATGCCCGGGCGCTGGCTGCCCTGGCCGGGGAAGAGGAAGGCGACCTGTCCGGCGGGGCCCTGCTCGGGCCGGACGCGGACGCCGTCGCCGGGGGCCGGGTCCCGGGCGCGGTCCAGTCGGGCGGCCAGGTCGTCGAGGTCGGCGGCGACGAAGGCGAGCTGGATCTCCCCCTCGCCCCGGGCGGCCTCGGCGGCGAGGTCGCGCAGCGGCCAGGGACGTCCGGCGGCGTCGTTCTGCGCCAGCCGGGCGGCGAGGCGGTCGACCGCGCCGAGCGCGGCGGCGCGGTCCGCTCCCCGGAAGCAGAACAGCTCGGCGGGCCAGGCGTCCAGGCCGTGCGCGGGCTCCTGAGCAGCCGCGTGGCCGGCGAGGACCGCGTGGTAGTTGGTTCCTCCGAAGCCGAACGCGCTGACGGCGGCGCGCCGTCGGGCGGCGGGCACGGACCACGGCCTGGCCTCGGTGTCGAAGAAGAACGGGCTGGAGTCGGGCTGCCAGTCGGGGTTGGGCCGGGTCAGATGGAGCGTCGGCGGCCGTACGCCCGAGTGGACGGCCCGTACGGCCTTGATGAGCCCGGCGAGGCCGGCGGCGCACTTCGTATGGCCGAGCTGGGACTTGACCGAGCCCAGCGAGCAGTAGCCGGTCGCCTCCTGCGGGCCCGGCGGCTGCACGGCGCCCGGGTCCTGCCGCGTGGCCGACCGCTCCGTCCCGGTCCGCCGGGGGGTGCGGAACACCTCGGTCAGGACGGACAGCTCGGTGCTGTCTCCGACCACGGTCCCCGTGCCGTGCGCCTCCACCAGGCCGATGTCGGCCGGCGTGAGGCCCGCCCTGCGGTAGGCGCGCTCCAGGGCGCGCCGCTGGCCCTCCGGGCGGGGGGCGGTGAGGCCGAGGGAGCGGCCGTCGCTGGACGCGCCGACGGCCTTGACGACGGCGTAGACGCGGTCGCCGTCGCGTTCGGCGTCGGCGAGCCGCTTGAGCACCAGGCAGGCCACCCCCTCGCCCAGCGCGATCCCGTCCGCGCTGGCGTCGAAGGGACGGCATCTGCCGGTGGGCGACAGGGCGCGTACGGAGGCGAACATCAGATAGTCGTTGACGCCGTTGTGCACGTCCGCGCCGCCGCACAGCACCATGTCGCTGTCCCCGTCGAGCAGTTGCCTGCACGCGAGGTCGAGGGCGGCGAGCGAGGACGCGCACGCCGCGTCGATGGTGCAGTTCGCGCCGCCCAGGTCGAGCCGGTTGGCGACCCTTCCCGCGATGACGTTGGCGAGCACTCCGGGGAAGGAGTCCTCGGTCAGCCGGGGCAGCTGCTCGTCCAGCTCCGGCGGCAGCTCGCCGAGGTAGCCGGGGTGCAGGGCGCGGAAGCCGTACGCGCCTGCCAGGTCGGTGCCCGCCTCGGCGCCGAAGACCACGGAGGTCCGAGTCCGGTCGAAGCGTCGCTCGCCCGCGTATCCGGCGTCCCCCAGGGCGCGCGCGGCGACGTCGAGGGCGAGGAGCTGCACGGGTTCGATGGAGCCGAGGGAGGCGGGGGCGATGCCGTGGGCGAGCGCGTCGAACGGCGCGGGATCGAGGAAGCCGCCCCACCGCGACGGGGTGCGCTCCCCCGCCCGCGCCGGGTCCGCATCGTGGTAGACGGCGGGGTCCCAGCGCTCGGCGGGCACTTCGGCGACGGAGTCGGTCCCGGCGACGATGTTGGCCCAGTAGCCGGCGAGGTCGTCCGCGCCGGGGTAGCGGCAGGCCATGCCCACGACGGCGATGTCGAGCGGCAGCCGGTCGTCGGGGTCGGGCGGCTGTGCGTGCTCCCGCAGCTGTTCGGCGCGCTCGGCGAGCAGGGCGGTCGCGTCGTCGGTCACCTGTGCGTGCAGGGCGGCGACGGTGGTGGGAGCGGTCCGCGAGGCGGCGACCTGGCCGAGCATGTACAGGCCGTCGGCGCGCTGTTCGGCCTCGCTCACCGGGGCGAGGCCCGCGTCGGTGCGGCGCAGGCCCTTGCTGGCGATCCGCAGCCGTCCGAGGTTGAGCCGCTCCAGCTCCTCCCACGCCTCCTGGGGGCTGACCCCGTCGGCGCGCAGTCGCTCGGCGGCGGCGGCGAAGGCGTCGGCGTACGGCGTGGCGGCGCAGCGCGTCGCATGGCCGGGGGCGGTGCGCAGGAGGGTCGTCGTGCGGCAGTCGAGCGCGGTGCGCTGGAAGGCGGGGAGCACGGCGCCGGCGGCGACGGCCTCCTCGGTGAACAGGTAGGCGGTGCCCATCAGCACGCCGGTCCGTGCGCCGCGCTCGGCCAGCGGGGCCGCGGCGGCGGCGACCATCGCCGCCGAGCGCGCGTCGTGGATCCCGCCGGCGAACAGCACGTCGAGCTCGGCCGCGTAGGGGCAGCCGAGCAGCCGGTCGATCTGCTCCTCCCAGAGGGGGAAGGCGGCGCGCGGGCCGATGTGGCCGCCGCATTCGAGCCCTTCGAAGACGAACCGCCGCGCGCCCTCGGCGAGGAAGCGCTCGAGGAGGCCGGGCGAGGGGACGTGCAGATAGGTCTTGGTCCCGGCGGCTTCGAGGGGGGCGGCCTGGGCGGGCCTGCCGCCGGCGATGACGGCGTACGGCGGGCGGACGTCGGCGACGGCGGCGAGCTGTTCGCGGCGCAGCTCCTCGGGCGCGAAGCCGAGCAGCCCGACCCCCCAGGGCCGCCGGTGCAGCGCGGTCGCCGTCTCTGCGAGGAGCGCTCGTACGTCGGGGCCGTCCATCACCGCCAGGGCCAGGAACGGCAGTCCGCCCGCGTCGGCGACGGCGGCCGCGAAGGCGGGCCGGTCGCTGACCCGGGTCATGGGGCCCTGGGCGACGGGCAGCAGCGTCTCGCCGGGGCGGGTCTGGAGCGGACGCGTCCGTGCGGCGGCCTCGACCTGTCCTGCGACGGCCGCCCGTACGGCCTGCACGACGGCGCCGGTGGTGCGGTGACGGGCGGCGAGGCGGGCGGCGACGGGCCCGTCCTGGCCGATGGGCAGGGGCTGGGTCCGCAGGTCCCGCGCGCCGAGCGAGGCGGCGACGTCGCCCTGGGGCAGGGCGATGTCGGGCCGGGTGTAGACGCGATGGCCCGCCACGAGGGCGGTCTCGCTGCCGTCCATGGCCGAGATCGCGTCGGCGACGGCGGCGGGCAGCGCGTCGGCGCCCTCGGCGGTGAGGGCGAGCTGTGTGTCGAGCACGACTCCGGCCGCGCCGCCCGCGACCGCCGCGGCCGCCGTGTGCGGGCCGATGCCGCCGGCGGCGAAGACGGGGACGGCGACGGCGGACTCGGGGTCGCCCAGCAGTCGTTGGAGGAGGACGAACGTGGTGAGCTCGCCGACCCGGCCGCCCGCCTCGTGGCCTCGGGCGACCAGCGCGCTCGCTCCGGCGGCGACGGCCGCGGCGGCCTCGTCGGGGCTGACGACCTCGGCCCACACCCGGCGCCGCCCGCCCGCGGCCCAGGCGCGCGCCCCGCTGCGCCACCGCTCCTCGGCGAGCAGCACGGTGTCGACGCCGGCGGGCAGCTCGTCGGGGGCCAGCGGGCAGCCGGCCGGAACCCGGACGCCGAACGAGCCGTTCAGGGCGGCGAGCGCGGCTCTGGCCCGGTCGCGGTCCCTGCCGAGGTCGAGCAGGCCGAGCGCGCCGGCTCGCTCCGCGGCGGCGGCCATCGCGGGGTTGGGCTCCTCGAACGGGGTGACCACGACGACGAGGTCCCGTCGGAAGGACGACCGGGCGGGCTGAGAGATCACGGGCTCTCCTTTGGTCCGAGCGGGGGCCGGGCGGGGCCGAGCGGGTACCGGGGCGCCGGGCGGTTCCGTACGAGGCCAGGCGGGGGAGCGGGGCGCTGCGGGCGGGGCCTGCGGACTGGGCTCCGGAAAGTGACCGGACGGTAACGTCGCACGCCGCGTTGCATCGTGCGGCTGCGGTCCCGCAGTGTCAACGCTCTCGCGCGACCCATGCCGTCGCGGTATGAATCGCTGCCTCCGGGTTCTCAACTCCCCTGGCGACAGGGACACTTGTTCACCCCTGTGCCTCTTACACGCCTCTTACACCTGCAAGGAGCTGGGGCTAACGTCCGCACATGACCCCCACACTGCAGCAACTGCGCTACCTCGTCGCCGTCGCTGACTGCCGCTCCATCACAGCCGCGGCCTGCTCCGTCTACGTCGCCCAGCCCGCCCTCTCCCGCTCCATCCAGTCCCTGGAGAGGGATCTGGGCGTGGAGCTCCTCGACCGCAGGGGCAGGGCGGCGAGCCTGACCCCCGAGGGCGCCCGCGTCGTACGACTGGCCCGCACGGTCCTCGACGCCGTGGAGGCGATCGAGGACATCCGCCCGGCGCACCAGAGCGCTTCGCGCGGCGCGCTGGCCGTGGCCGTCACTCCGACGCTGTCCCTGGATCTGGCGGCCGACATCGTGCCGTCCTTCTGCGAACGCCATCCGGGCATCGAGGTCCGCGTGGTCCAGCACGACAGCCGCGAGGCGCTCGTCGGCGCGCTGACCGAGGGCACGGCGGAGCTGGGCCTGGTGGACCTGCCGGTCGACAGGGACCTGTCCACCCATCATCTCCAGGACCGGGAGGTGGTGCTGATCTCCCCGCCGGGGTCGAAGCTGCCCGACCCGGTCCCGTTCCGGATGCTCGGCGGGCTGCGGATGGTGCTCCCGACGCCCGGCACCGGCCGGCGCACGGAACTGGAGGCGATGTTCGGCCGGATCGGGGTGCGCCCGGTCGCGGTGGTCGAGGCGGACGAGCGGCTGGCCTGGGTGACGAGCGTGGCGGACGGGCGCGGCTCGCTGATCTGGTACCGGGACATGGTGTTACGGGCCTTCGGCCGCAGAGTCGAGGTCCGCTCCTTCACTCCGCCGCTGCTGCGGGCCGTCGGGATCGCGCACCTGAGAGGCTCGCTCAGCCGCCCCGCCCGCGCCTTCCTCGCGCACGCCCGGTACAACGTGCCGGTGCGGGAGCCCGCGCGATGAGAGGCGACGCCCGCACGCCGCGGCCCAGAGGGCGCCGCCATGCCCGCCGGGCGTCGGCCCCTGCGGAAACGGTGTGCGGCGGGTCCTTGGAGCCTCAGGCGGCCGCCGCCACCTGGTGCGCGGGGTCCGGCGCCTGATCCCACGCTCGGGCCCGCGGGCGGGCTGGGCAGCGCTGCCGGCGGCCC
>NZ_JBFAYB010000169.1:0-9285 GCF_040681075.1 Streptomyces sp. NPDC051907
CCCCAGGAGCAGTAAATAAAGCGACTGGTGTCATTGAAGGAGCAAGTGCTCTCCCTTATATTCATAATTTTGATATTCATGCTGAACTAGAAAAACGATTTGGTTTACCTGTTTCTATCGAAAATGATGCCAATTGTGCAGCGCTTGCCGAAGTGAAATTTGGTGCGGCAAAAGGTTTGTCAGATGTTTTGCTTCTTGTGTTTGGAACAGGTGTTGGCGGTTCTGGCTGTTGGGCGCGGCGGTGGCGGGGGTGCCGTGGCTGCTGGCGACCGGTTCGGCGGCGCGGCGGATCGCCAAGCTGGAGGCGCTGGGCGAGTGGACCCAGCGGCTGTCCGATGTGCTGCGGCTCGGCCTGGGGCTGCAGCAGGCTCTCGTCTCCGGTCGGAAGAACGCGCCGCCGGCGCTGCACGGCGAGGTGAGCGAGCTGGCCGACAAGCTGCAGGCCGGATGGCAGGCGAGGGAGGCTCTGGAGGACTTCGCGCAGCAGGTCGACGACGTGACCGCGGACAAGGTGTGCGCCGCTCTCGCGCTGTGCGCGATCGACTCCGGACCGGGCCTTGCCCAGGCCCTGGAGGACCTGGCCGCGTCGGTCCGCGACGAGGTGGCCGCACGCCGCACGATCGAAGCCGACCGGGCCAAGTCCCGTACCGCTGTGCGCTGGATGACGATCATCAGCCTGCTCGTCGTCCTCGCCGGGTTCGCCGTCCCGCACTACACCGCCCCGTACGCCACCGGGCTGGGTCAGCTGGTCCTCGCGCTGCTGGGCGGGGCGTTCGCCGCCGTCCTGGCGTGGATGCGCTCGCTGGCCGGCCACCGGCCGGTGCCCCGGTTCCTCGTCAGCGATCCGCGCAGCCGCGTCAGGCAGCCCGCGGCCCAGGGGGTGTCGCCGTGAGCGCGACGAGCATGCTCGTGGTCTGCGGAGGCGTGGTGGGATCCGGGGTGGCGCTGCTGGTGCGCGAGGCAGTCCCGGCGCCGGCCAGACTCGGCCCGGCGCTGCGCCGGTTGAACCCCCCGAACGATCGCGGCGGCAGTCTCGAGGCGGACCCAGGCGCGGGCCGCAGGCTGGGCGGCGAGTGGCTGGTCGAGCGGGCGCCGGGCCCGCTGCCGCGCGCCCACCTGTTGCTGATCGGACAGGGGCCGGAGCAGTTCCTGCTCACCAAGGCGGGCCTGGCCATGGCCGGGCTGCTGCTGCCGGTCATGGTGGCGGCCGGCTGGGCGCTGATGGGCCTGGGCGTGTCCCCGTTCGTCCCCGGCCTCGTCGGCGTCCTGGCCGCCGTGGCGCTGTGGTTCGTGCCCGACTGGCACGTCCGCGACCAGGCCGCCAAGGCGCGCGTGGAGTTCGCCCACGCCGCAGCCGCCTACCTGGAGCTGGTGGCGATGCGGATGGCGTCGAACGTGGGGGCCGCCCAGGCGCTGCAGGAAGCTGCCCGCGTGGGCCGCGGCTGGGCCTTCACCCGCATCCAGGACGCGCTGCTGCGCGCCCGGGCGCAGAAGTCCTCGCCGTGGGAGGCGCTGGACGACCTCGGCGACCAGCTTCGCCTGCCCGTCCTGGCCGACCTCGCCGACATCATGCGGCTGTCCTCGAACGACGGAGCCGCCGTCTACGACACGCTGCGCGCCCGCGCCAGGAGCCTGCGCACCGAGCTGCTGGCAGGTCAGGCCGCCGAAGCAAACGCGGACAGCGAGAAGTTGAGCGCGCCCGGCGCGCTGCTCGCTGTGATCGTCATGTTCGCCGTCGCCTTCCCCGCCGTCTTGAACTTGATGTTCCTCTGACCGCCCTGTCTGCGGCCGGGCGGTCGACGATCCAGGAGAGATGCAGTGACCGACACACTCAAAGACGCCCCGCTGAAGGCGGCAGTGCACGCCGAGCGGCTGGCCCGCTCGGTGCGCGCGCGGCTGGCAGCCGTCCGCGCGGAAGCCGCCGAGAACAAAGACCGCGGGGACGGACCGATCCCCACCGTCATCATCGTCCTCGCCACCATCGCCGGAGCCGCCCTGATCGCCGGCGGGATGGCCGCGCTGTACGCGAAGTACAGCGGGAAGCTGCTCGGCCCGTGATCAGCGCGCTGCGGTCACGGCTGGGCGAGGACCGGGGAGACGCCGCGATCCAGACCGCGATCGTCTTCCCCGTGGTGCTGGCCCTGTTCGTCACGGGCGTCCAGGCCGTGTTGTGGGGCAACGCCCGCGCCATCGCGCAGACCGCTGCTCGGGAGGGCGTCGCAGCCGGCCGGATGTACGGGGCCACTCCCGTCGACGGCGAGGCCCAGGCCCGCAGCGCGCTGGACCGGCTCGCCGGGAGCAACCTGACCGACCGCGAGGTGTCCAGCGGCGGCAGCACCGCCGAGCGCATTCGCATCCGCGTCTCCGGGACGGCTCTGTCGCTGATTCCCGGGGTGCCGAACTGGTCGGTGCACGCGGACGCCTCCGGCGCCGTCGAGCGGTGGACCGCTCCCCAGGGAGGCTGACCATGGTGCGGCGATCCAGGGGCGGCGACGGGGAACGGGGCAGCGCGCCGATCGAAGCGGTCGTCGTCGTGCCGCTTCTCATCGGCTTCGGCCTGCTGTTCCTGGCCGCTGCCCGCGTCTCCCTGGCCGGGCAGGCCGCGGACATGGCAGCAGAGCACGCCGCCCGCGCGGCGTCCCTGGCCCGGACCCCCGCCGCCGCGCAGGCGAACGCCCGCGAGGCGGCCGCCGCGTCGCTGGCCGGGCAGGACCAGCCCTGCACCACGACCCGTGTGGAGGCGGACACGAGCGGGCTCGCGGCTCCGCTGGGCCAGTTCTCCCACGTCACCGTGACCGTCTCGTGCACGGTCCCGCTCGGCGACCTGGTCTTCCTCGGCCCGGGCGGTCCCGGCGCACGCACCGTCACCTCGTGCTTCACCTCGATCGTCGACGCCCACCGGGAAAGGAGCGGCTGACTATGCGCGACCACCGGCTGCGCAGCAGCTACCGGCGCTTGCGGGCCCGGGACCGGGGCGGCGTGTCCGTCTTCGCCGCGATCGTCACCGTGCCGCTGCTCGCCCTCGGCGGGCTCCTGGTCGTCGACGGCGCCGGCCGGCTCCGCGCGGCGGAGCGCGCCGACGCACTGGCCATGGAAGCCGCCCGGGCCGGGGCCCAGGCCATCGACCCCGCCCGCGCCGTCGAGGGCGACGGCGTGGTCGCCGACCCCGCGGCCGCCACTGTCGCCGTCCAGGCCTACCTGCGCCGGGCCGGAGTCGACGGCAGCGTCGTGTTCGCCGACGGCGGCGCCCGCCTGCAGGTGACGGTCGCCGACGCGTACGACACCAAGGTCCTCGCCCTCGTCGGCGTCTCCCAGCTGGCCGTGACCGGGCACGGCCAAGCCGTCCTGCTGCACGGCGTCACCACTCCTCAGGAAGGCCCCTAGATGGCTCCGCCCCCCTCCCCCGCCCCGCAGCGCCCGGGCGCGGTCGGCGTCGGCGCGCTGCGGGCCGTGGCGTCGGCGGTGCTGCTCCTCGCCCTGGCAGGGTTGCCGTGGCTGCTGTGGGAGGCCACCTGGGCCGCGGCCCCGGACGGCGTGGACGACCTCACGCATCTGCTCTCCCGCCAGGACACCTCCGGCGCGTTCCTGCTGGCGCTCGCCGCGACGGGCTGGCTCGGCTGGGCGAGTCTCGCCCTGTCGCTTCTGGTGGAGATCCCGGCGCAGCTCCGCGGCCGCACCGCTCCCCGCCTGCCTGGCCTCCGCCTGGGACAACGCGCCGCTGCCACCCTCGTCGGCGGCGTCCTGGTCCTGCTGCCCATCGGCACGGCGACCGCCGCCCCCGCGTCCGTGCCGGTCGCGGCCCCTCAGGCGCCGGAACACGAGGGTCCCGCCGCAGCAGACGAGGACGCCGGCCCTGAGGCGGCACGGCCGACGACAGCACAATCGCAGGCGGGTCCTGGGCCGCGTGCCTACACCGTCCGCGACGCACGACCGGCGGAGAGCCTGTGGCAGATCGCGGAGCGCGAGCTCGGCGGCGGCGAACGGTACACGGCCATCGCCGACCTCAACGAGCACCGCACCATGGCCGACGGCAGCGTCTTCCACGCCGACGCACCGATCAAGCCCGGATGGACGCTGCTCCTCCCGCCAGGCCGCACCACTCCCGCCTCGTCTTCGTCCGCCCCCCGGGCGGGGTTCCAACTCCACGGCGCTCTGCGGGAGGACCGGGCTCCGTACACGGTCCAGCCCGGCGACTCGCTGTCCCTGATCGCGCAGCAACAGCTCGGGGACGGCGACGAGTGGCCCGCGCTCTACCGCGCCAACCGGGAACAGATCGCCGACCCCGACCTCATCCACCCCGGTCAGCGACTCGACCTCCCGGCCCGAGCCGAGCCGACTGCGCCCGAGCGGCCCGCCGAGCCCGCGCCCCCGAAACAGCCGGACGCACCTGCCCCGCCTGACCGCCCCGGGGCCGACGCAGGCGTCGGCCGGGAGAGTCCCGACGCGAGCGCAGAGCCGCCGGCCGCGGTCCCGTCGCAGCAGACGCCCGCCCGCCCCGACGAGGCTCCGGACCGCGACGAGGTGCCCCCGCCGCATCCGTCCCCGGCGGAGTCCGGCGGGCCTGAAACGGGCGCCGAGGCAAGCGAGCCGCCGACCGCGGAGGAGCCCGCGGCCGCGGCCGACAGCGCGGGCGAGGACTCTGCGATCACGTCGCACGGGCCGCTCGCCGTCGGGATCGGCGCGCTGTTGGCCGCATCGCTGGCCGGAGCCCTCGGCGTGAAGCGGATCCTGCAGCAGCGCCGCCGCCGGGCGGGCGAGACGATCGCCGTCGACGCCGACCCGAGCGCGCTCGAGCAGGTCCTCAACGCCAGCGCCGCCCCCGACGGCGTGGCTCTGCTGGAGTCCGCGCTGCGGACCCTTGCCCATAACGCCCGCGCCACACGCCGCGAGCTGCCCACCGTCCGCGGCGCGCGCGTCGCCGACCGGTCCGTCCAGCTGGTCCTCGAGGACCCGTCGGCCGAGCCGCTGCCCCCGTTCACCTCCGGCGACGCCCCCGACGTCTGGTCGCTCGACCCGAAGACCCCGCTCCTCGACGACGACGCGGACCAGACGACGCTCGCCCCGTTCCCGGGCCTGGTCACGCTGGGCAGCAGCGACGACGGCGCGCTGCAGCTGGTCGACCTCCTCCGCCTGGGCACGCTGCTCCTCGAAGGCGATCCCGCCGACGTGCTCGCGGTCGCCAGGGCCGTGGCCCTGGAGGCGGGCACCAGCAGTTGGAGCGATCACACCGAGATCCTCACGGTGGGCCTCGGCGCCCGGCTGGCCGGCCTGCTCCCCCAGGGCCGGATCCGCGCCCTGCCGCATGTGCCGTCCGTCATCGCCGACTTGGGCGGCGTCCTGGTGGAGGCGCATCAGCGCAACGCAGACCACGAGAGCGCTCCGCCGCCGCTGCCGTGGATCCTCGTCTGCGCCACCGACGTCGACGCCGAGCAGGCCTGGCAGCTCGCCGACGCGATCTCCGCCGCACGCGAGCTGCCCATCGCGGCGGTCCTGCCCGCCAACGCCGCCACACGACGGGCCTTCCCCGACGCCGAACCGGTCTCGGTCGCGCCCGACACCGCGGTCACTCTGCCCCACGCGGCCGGACCGGTGCGGCTGCAGCGGCTCACCGACGACCAGTACCGCCAATACGTCCATGCGCTGAACGTCGCCGAACAGCCCGCTCAATCCGCCACCGGAACCTGGCAGCTCGCCGAAGACCACGAGCTGGCGGCCGCCGCGCCCCGGCCCGCCCCGGCCCGGCCCTCGGCGCCCGCCACCGCAGCGGCACAGGGCGACGATCTCAGCAGCCCCTTCCCCGCCCTGCTCGCCTCAGCAGACCCGTCCCTCATCCGGCTGCCCCACTCCGCCGCCCCGACCGCTGCCCACAGCGACGAACCGGACCACACGCCTGCCGGCCTCCCAGACGACGCCGCAGAGCCGCCCGAACTCGCCGACGAAGACGCCCACGTCCCGGACGCACCGGAGATCAACGTGCTGGGACCGCTCCAGGTCACCGGGACCGCCGGCTCCGGCCACGGCCCCAAGATCGCTGCCCTGGCCGCGCTCATCCTCCTGCGGCCCGGCCGGACCATCGCAACCCTGTGCTCCGCGATGGACCCGGTCTCCCCCTGGTCCGCCCGCACGCTGCAGTCCCGACTCTCCGAAATCCGCAGCCGGTTCGGATCCGCCCCCGACGGCGCTCCCTACCTCCCCCGGCACAACAACGGCTACGCCTTCCACTTCGGCGTGCGCTCAGACTGGGACCGCTTCCAGCGCCTGGCCGCCCGCGCGCTCGCCGCCGGCCCCACCGCCGGAATCCCGGACCTGGAAGACGCTCTCGGCCTCGTCCGAGGCAGGCCGTTCGACGGCCGGGACTTCCCCTGGGCGGACTCCGTCCAGCAGGAGATGCTCTCCCGCGTCGTCGACGTCGCCCACACCCTCGCCACCTGGCACGCCGAGACCGATCCACCCGACCTGGACGCCGCCCGCCAGGCAGCCTTGCGCGGTCTGGACATCGACGAGACCGCCGAAGTCCTCTACCGGGACTGGATGCACATCGAACGGGCGGCCGGGAACACCTCCGGCGTCCACAAAGCCATCGCCCGCGTCCAACACGTCACCCGCGCCAACGACGTCTCCGTAGATCCCCTCACCGAACAGACCATCGCTCACGTTCTGTCCGACCGGCAGACCCCGGTGCATGCCGGCCAAGGCTGACCTGCGAACCGGAGCCAGCCGGAGAACCGCGTCCCAAGGTCGAGACCAAGCATCCCGGCGGCGCCTCGGCACCGGCGGCGTACGGCGTCCTCGTGGCCGCCGCCAGCTGTGACTGCGGCTGCCTGGCAAGGGCCTCCCTGCCGTCTGGTCGACCGCACCCAGGGGGCGCGGCACTGCCCCAGGGTCGTCGTCCCGGCCAAGGCCTCAGAACGGTCCGCGAAGGATCTCGAACCGTTCCGCGGCGATGAGGCAGGAGACGGGCTCCTGCCCGTTCGCGTCCGCCTCGAACGCAGCCAGCGCGGGCGGCCTTTCACCGAGCTGGCGGGCGACTCGCAGCCACTCCTCAGACGTGGGCATGCGGAAGACCGGATCGTGGAACGTCGACGGGCAGCTGACGAAGGCCGGATCGCTGAAGACCAGCTCCAGTCCATGGTGATAGGTCAGGTCGTACCCTGCGGCCAACCGGAACTGGCCGGCGTCCCAGGCAACGACCTCCCAGTCCCACCAGGAGCCCTCAGGGAGCCGGATCGCAGCGTAGGGGCGTTCGGCTTCCACCGTCAGATCTTATCCTGTTCGAAGAGATCGACAGGCTACACAGACTCTTCATGTCCCAGTCATGTCCCAGCGGACGGCTCAGATCCGGAACTCGAAGACGGAACCTGCGAGCGGGCGCTCAAACGACTCGCGCCTGCGCGCGCTCCTTCTCCGTCGCCCGTGTGCGCACCGCGCAGCCCTTCTCTGCGCATTGCGTACGGAGTGCGAAGCGGTCTTTGCGCCTGTCCGAGCGGGGTGCGCATCAGCCGGTCGCCAGCACGTCGCGGCGCACGTAGGCGAGAAGCTCCTGTGCGGCCGCGTCTCCCGAGGCAGGAGGGCGTCGCCGCCATTCCTCGACGGTCTCCCGCACGGTCTGCGCCACAGCATGGACCTGCTGCGCAAGCAGGTCCTCCAGGGGAGCCACTCCCCCATCGCCAAGGCGCGGCCCGGTGACGACGACGACCCCGTACAGGGCATAGGGCAGTTCCAGCCCGCGCCACGCGCAGGCGAGCGACCACGCCCCCAGATTGCTGCGCAAGCCGACCGAGCGGCCGTTGCCGTGAACGTGGAGCAGTGCGCGCCGACGTTAGAACGCTTCCTCGGGGGCGCCGCCGACGAGGCCGGCCAAAGCGTCCCGTTGCGCATCGGCGTCGGGCAGGAGCACGGGTTCGACGGTCGAGTCCACGTCCATGCGCAACGCGGTGACCAATGGGAGCCCTCGCCTTCGCTGGTCCTGCGGCACAAGGGTGCGCGCGGGCCCGGGCCGGCATCGCGACGGGGGAACACGGCGCCGACCCGGAGCCAACTCCAATCTAGACCGCGCGGCCGCCAGGCGAGCCGGCGTCGCCACCGTGCACGTGCACGGTGTCCGGATCACGCAGGCGATCTCGACAGGGACGCGGAGAGAGCGTTCCAGCGTCGCTCGAAGTCCGGCAGGAACTTGCCTGCGAACTCGGCTGTGATCGGCTGACCGTACTGGGCAGTGACCCCGAGCTCGGCAAGACCCTCGACCACGTCGTCGAGTTGAGGAGTGGCGTGATCCTCGCGCTGGAGCGCCCAGAGCTTGTAGATCCGGAACTCGAGGAAGTAGCGGCGCAGAGTGCTGGGCTTGACCGCCCCTCCCGTACGGCTCAGGATCCGGTGCTCAGCGAGGAACTGCGACAGCTCCGTGTCCTTGGGCTCGCGCCCGTGCCGCTGCCGATACACATCCCACGCCTGGAAGTAGCGGTCGACGACGGTCAGGTGCCCGGCCGCGGCAGGGAGCGGTTCCTCAGTCGGGACCGCGAGGTGCTCTTCGTTCTCTGCGAGTGGCGGAGCAACGGTCCCGTTGGCCTCATCGTCCCCGGTCTCACCGAGGGGTGTGTCGGGTGCGACGGATATCGCAGGCTCCTCAGCCTGCCCGTCCACTGGCTCCTGCCCTCCGTCCGGGCTTCTCTGACCGCTGCGCAGCTCAGATTCGAAGCGGTCACGAAAGGCCGCGAGGCGTCCTGCGAGCGCCTCGGGCGTGAGCGCAGCGGCGCCCGGGCCGCGCGGTCCGTACAGCTCCCGGGTGTAGCGAGCCAACTGCTCCCCGTCGGGGAACTGTCCGTACGCGTGGGCGAACTCGCGCAAGGCGAGGAAGTACGACTCACCCGGTCGTCCTTGGGGCCGCTCGCCGTCACGTGGCTCGGGGATGCCGATCGTGCCATCAGGCTTGGTCCCGTCACGCTGGAACTGGGCCTCCCGGTCCTCCAGGAGGAAGTCCGCCAGCGGCTGCTGATGAGTCTGAGCCCCTACAGACCCGTCGATTTCGTGGCACCGGGCAGGGCGCGTCGCGGCGGACCAGGGACTGGCCTCCGACTCACGGGCGTGCTCAGTCCCCTCCCCCACCTCGTCCGCCGCCGTCACGGCCTGCGGCGCCGAGGCAGGCTGCGCGTCCACGCGCTGCACGGTGGCCGCCAGAGGCGACGGGGGCAGCAGCACCGGGTCCACGCCCGCCGCGGCCAGGCCCGCCGGGGCGGTGTCGGCCAGCGGTACGCCGAACTTCGCCAGCTTCAGCGGCATCAGCGCCTC
>NZ_JBFAYB010000170.1:0-9094 GCF_040681075.1 Streptomyces sp. NPDC051907
TCCGCAGGCCAACGAGGCGGCGCTGGCCAAGGTCAGGCTCGACAAGGAGCGCGAGGCCGAGGACGGCTTCGACGGCTCCTGGGTCGCCCATCCCGCGCTCGTCCCCGTCTGCCGCGAGGTGTTCGACGGCGTCCTGGGACAGCGCCCGCACCAGATCGAGCGCACCCGAGACGACGTCGAGGTGACGGCGGCCCAGCTGCTGTCGGTGCGCCACATCAGCGCACCGCCCACGCCGGAGGGCATCCGCACCAACATCGCGGTCGCCCTGCGCTACTTCGCCGCCTGGCTGCGCGGTCAGGGCGCCGTCGCGCTGGACGGGCTGATGGAGGACGCCGCCACGGCCGAGATCGCCCGCGTGCAGATCTGGCAGTGGCTGCGGCACCGGGTCGTCGATCGCCAGACGGTTCTGGAGCTGCTGGACGACGAGCTCGCCGCCCTGGGCGCGGAGTACCCGTGGGCGCCCGTCGACGAGGTGCGCGCGCTGTTCGAACGAACCGCCCTGGCAAGGGACCTGCCGGCGTTCTTCACCCCGGACGCCTACACCCGCCACCTCGTGTACCGCCCGGAGGGACAGTCATGACCACACGCGTCCGCCGGCCACGGGTTCCACACCTACGACCGGGGCTGAGGGGCTCGGGTCCGCCGCTGGGCTGAGGGGCCTGCGGCTTTTGTGGAGAGGGGGCGCGGAGCAGACTGTTCCGCGCCCCCCCGTTCGTCCGAAAGACGCATCCGTGTCTCATCTCACGGTCCGCAATGTGAACAGTTCTGCCCGCTTTCGAGCCTGGCCCTCTAGTCTGGCCGGGCAGCTGGTTCGCCCCGTCCGCCAGACGGGATGCGTCGTAAGAGGGAACCCGGTGGGAATCCGGGACTGCCCCGCAGCGGTGAGCGGGAACGACCGCCGTCATACGCACTGGGCCCGACTGGGCCTGGGAAGCGACGGCCAGTAGGAATCTGCCTCGGCAGACGTGCCCGCGAGTCCGAAGACCTGCCCGTTGCCCGTACGTGACCGATCACGTGCGGATATCCCGGTGACCTCGTGGGCGGGTCGGCGTGCATACCAGGCGGAGGACCGCGCCGATCGGCGCGAGTTCGGTCCGCCCGGTTCGTCACCCCTTCGCGTCCGCGTCCCGTCTCCGGGATCTCAGGAGTCATCTCGCGAAGGAGATTTCCGTGACAGCGAAGTCCGCAGCCGCGGCAGCACGGGCCACCGTGTACGGCTACCCCCGCCAGGGCCAGAACCGTGAACTGAAGAAGGCCGTCGAGGGCTACTGGAAGGGCCGCGTCACCGCCGACGCCCTCAAGGAGATCGCCGAGGGCCTGCGCCGTTCGAACTGGCAGCAGTTGGCCGACGCCGGCGTCCACGAGGTGCCCACCGGTGACTTCTCGTACTACGACCACGTCTTGGACACCAGTGTCATGGTCGGCGCTGTCCCCGCCCGCCACCGCGCGGCCGTCGACGCCGACGCGCTCGACGGCTACTTCGCCATGGCCCGCGGCAACCAGGACGTGGCGCCGCTTGAGATGACCAAGTGGTTCGACACCAACTACCACTACCTGGTCCCTGAGCTGGGCCCGGACACGGTCTTCCAGACCGACTCCACCAAGCAGGTCGCCGAGCTGAAGGAAGCCCTCGCGCTCGGCCACACCGCCCGCCCCGTCCTCGTCGGCCCCGTCACCTATCTCCTGCTCGCCAAGCCCGCCCCCGGCGTCGCCGCCGACTTCGAACCGCTCACCCTGCTCGACCGGCTGCTGCCCGTGTACGCCGAGGTCCTCGCCGACCTGCGCGCGGCGGGCGCCGAGTGGGTGCAGTTGGACGAGCCCGCTCTGGTCCAGGACCGCACCCCGGCCGAGCTGAACGCCGCCGCCCGCGCCTACCGCGAGCTGGGCGCCCTCACCGACCGGCCCAAGCTGCTGGTCGCCTCCTACTTCGACCGGCTCGGCGAGGCGCTCCCCGTGCTCGCCAAAGCCCCCGTGGACGGCCTGGCGCTCGACTTCACCGAAGCCGCCGCCGCCAACCTCGACGCCCTCGCCGCCGTCGGCGGCCTGCCGGGCAAGCGCCTGGTCGCGGGCGTCGTCAACGGCCGCAACATCTGGATCAACGACTTCGAGAAGTCCCTGTCCACCCTCGCCACCCTGCTCGGCCTCGCCGACCGGGTCGACGTGGCGGCCTCCTGCTCCCTTCTGCACGTCCCGATCGACGCGGCGGCCGAACGCGACACCGACCCGCAGGTCCTGCGCTGGCTGGCCTTCGCCCGCCAGAAGACGACGGAGATCGTCACGCTCGCCCGCGGCATCGCCCAGGGCACGGACACGATCGCCTCCGAACTCGCCGCGAACCGCGCCGACCTGGCGTCCCGAGCGAGCTCCCCAATCACCCAGGACCCGGCCGTCCGCGCCCGCGTCGCCGCCGTCACCGACACGGACGGCCGCCGCTCAGCGCCGTACGAACAGCGCGCCACCGCCCAGCGCGCCCACCTCGGCCTGCCGCTGCTCCCGACCACCACGATCGGCTCGTTCCCGCAGACCGGCGAGCTGCGCACCGCCCGCGCTGACCTGCGCGCCGGACGCATCGACACGGCCGGCTACGACGAGCGCATCAAGGACGAGATCCGCGACGTCGTCGCCTTCCAGGAGAAGGCGGGCATCGACGTCCTGGTCCACGGCGAGCCCGAACGCAACGACATGGTGCAGTACTTCGCCGAGCAGCTCACCGGCTACCTCGCCACCCAGCACGGCTGGGTCCAGTCCTACGGCACCCGCTACGTGCGCCCGCCGGTCCTCGCCGGAGACATCTCGCGCCCGGAGCCGTTGACGGTGCGCTGGACCGAGTACGCGAACTCGCTCACCGACCGCCCGGTCAAGGGCATGCTCACCGGACCGGTGACCATGCTCGCCTGGTCCTTCGTCCGCGACGACCAGCCGCTCGGCGACACCGCGCGCCAGGTCGCCCTCGCCCTGCGCGACGAGGTCAACGACCTGGAGGCGGCGGGCACCTCGGTCATCCAGGTCGACGAGCCCGCCCTCCGCGAGACCCTGCCGCTGCGCGCCGCCGACCGCCCCGCCTACCTGGACTGGGCCACCGAGTCCTTCCGCCTCACCACCAGCGGCGTACGCGCGGACACGCAGATCCACACCCACATGTGCTACGCCGAGTTCGGCGACATCGTCCAGGCCATCGACGATCTCGACGCCGACGTCATCAGCCTGGAGGCCGCCCGCTCGCACATGCAGGTCGCCCGCGAGCTGGCCGCCCACGGCTACCCCCGCGAGGCCGGTCCCGGTGTCTACGACATCCACTCTCCGCGCGTGCCGAGCGAGCAGGAGGCAGCCGACCTGCTGCGTAAGGGGCTTGAGGCGATCCCCGCCGAGCGCCTGTGGGTCAACCCCGACTGCGGCCTGAAGACCCGCGGCTGGCCCGAGACCCGCGCCTCTCTGGAGAACCTGGTCGCCGCCGCACGGACCGTGCGGGCGGAACTTCCCGAGTCCTGAGGCACGTTAAGGCCGAGAGGAGGCAATCCCGCCTCCTCTCGGCCCTTCCTCGTCTGTGGGGGCCTTCGATGTCCGCCCGAGGGGGAAGCGTCACCTGTGAAGAGGGATCCACGTCATGTGGTCGTCGACGGCGAGCCGTTGGTGGCACTGGAGGCCCGTGACTTCGAGAACCTGATCGCCGTGCGTCGACAGCTGGGCGGCCAAGGAGCCAAGCTGCGCTCCTTACGGTGTGCCCTGGTCGACCTGACCGACTTTCTCGAGGAGCTGGGCACCGCACTGCGGGGCGACGGCCAGCCCTCCCTCGCGAAGTCGGCCGACGCAGAGCACGCCGCCTCGCGAGCGGAGCCGACAGCGCCAGGAACCGATCGAAGACGGCCCGTGGACGACCTCTCCGTCTTGCTCGCCGACCTGCCCGAGCGCGTGCGGCACGCACGCAGCATCACCGGCGGCAGAGGCGTCAGAGCCCGCAAGGAGCCCTGACGGCCCTGGCGCCACGGCCTGTGACCGGCGGTCGCCGTCCCGGCGTCCGCGTCGTCGATCCCGTCAGCTGAACACCGCGGCGACCGCGAGACCGATGTACACCGCGGCGACGAGGTACCGGCCCCTACCACGCCCCGACGATGCGCGGCCGCGGAGCCGTTTCGCGAGCACGCCGGCCACGGCCGCGTACCCCAGGTCCATGATCAGGGCGATCGTGAAGGTGATCGTGCCCAGCACCATCAGTTCCGTACGGGCCTGTGCGCCACCGGCGTCCTCGCTCACCCACTGCGGCAGGAACGCCAGGAAGAACAGCATGACCTTGGGGTTGAGCACATTGACGAGGACCCCTTCGCGGTAGACGCGCGGGAGCCGGTTGCGTGCCGCCTCGGCCGCGTCGCCCGGGGAGCGGGAGTCGGTCAGGGAACGGAATCCGAGATAAAGGAGATAGGCGGCGCCGAGCAGGGTGACGGCCTTCAGCGCCCCCGGTTCGGCGGAGACCAGCGCCGCGACTCCGAAGGCGGTCGCGAGAGCGTGCACCAGCGTGCCGGTCTCGACTCCGAGCGCCGAGACCATCCCCGCGGCGGTGCCCTGGGTGACGCTGCGGGTGCAGATGTAGAGGATGTTCGGTCCGGGCAGTCCGACGAGCGCGACCGACGCGGCGACGAAGAGCAGCAGTTGCTGTGGATCGGCGAGCACCTTCACCGCTTCTCCGCTCCGAGCAGTGCCGACAGCAGGCCGAGCGGCGGCGCGCCCAGGCCGAGCAGAGCAGTGTGGAAACGCGGGAGGGAGAAGCCGGCTCCCCAGCGCTGCCGGGCCTGCTCGCGCAGATCGAGGATCGCGAACTTCCCCCGGGCGTAGTCGCCCGCCTGAGGGTCGAGCAGGCAGCGTGTGGCCTGCTGCGCGGCGAGTGCGGGCGGCGAGTACGCCTCCGTCCTGAAGCGTTCGGCTGCCTGCGCGCGGGTGAGTTCGCCGGTGTGCAGCCCGATGACGCATGCCAGACGCGTGAGGCGGAGCAGTGCGTCGCGGGCGACGGCCACGGTGTGCCGGGGGTCGCCGTCACCGAATCCCGCCTCCAGAGCCATCTCCTCGCAGTAGTGCGCCCAGCCTTCGCTCGTCGCGTACGACTGCAGGCTGCGGAGTACCGCGCTCGGGACCTGGCGCAGGGCCCGACGGTGCGCCAGGTGTCCGGGGACGACCTCGTGGACGGCGATGTTCAGCAACTGGTGACGGCTGTAGGTGCGCAGCCACGCGTCGCGGTCCCGGGCAGACCACTGGGCGGGCGGACGGCGGACCCGGAAGCAGCCGGGTCGCTCCGGCTCCTCGGGAGCGGCGGTCGTCATGGTCGCGACCTGATGCCCGTGTGACTCGGGGAGAAGACCGACCCTGCAGGTGACGCTCCTGCCGGGCACCAGCTGGGCCTCCTCGGACCAGTCCACCACTTTCTCCACCGCCTCGACGGTGGCTGCCAACAGGCCGTCGGCGGTGGGGTGGTCGTCGTCCAGTGCGTGCAGCGTCGTGGCCACGGCGCCGCCGGGGTCGATACGGCGGCACCCTTCCTCCAGCAGCGTTCTGAGGCGGCTGCGTTCGGCGTCGGCACGCGTCGCCAAGCTCTCGAGGTCCACCTCGGTGCCCTCTGTGGCCGCCAGCATCCGGGCGAGCCCGTCCGTGCCGAGTACGGGCGAGCCGCGGTCCGCTCCGCCCGTTTCCCGCAGGTGCTCTTCGAGGCGGCTGAGCGCGTCGGCGGCCCGCCGGTCGCGGTCTGCCGCCTGTCCGGCGTGGCCCAGCTGGTGGCGCAGGCCCTCGACCGCGGGCAGGGCGGCGCGTGCCTGCTCCGCGGGGACCTGATCGAGCGTGGCGACGGCGACGGCGACCAGGTCGGGCCAGGCGTCGAGATGTGCGCGCCTGGCCCGCGCGCGCTCGTCGCTGGGAGCGTAGTCGTGCTCGTAGCCGCTCAGATCCAGATTGTCGATGTGCAGGTACGGGTCGCGGCGGTGCATCGCGAGCTCACCGAATCGCAGCTGCAGTGCCTGCTCGAACGCGTCGAGCGTCGCCTCGTCCAGCGGGTCCAGGGGGTGCACCGTGTGGTCCGGGTCGGCCGAGGGAGCGGGCCGCGTCGCTCCCGGGCAGGCTGCGCCGAGTCCCCGCAGCGCGCTGCGCACACCAGCCTCGGAGAGGTCCTGCGGGCGACCGTCGTACTCGTGGCGTCCGGCGTCGTGCCGGGCGGCCGGCACGGACGCGTCAAGCACGGCGCGGAGGCGGGCCGGGGTAGCAGGCGACATCAGGGGTTCTCCTCATGGTGGATACGGTCTGTGGTAGGTCTGGGACCAGCCAATCCGAGGGGACGGCAGACCACACGAGCCAATGGGGGCTGAATTGGACCTTTCACTGGATCCGAACCGGCTGGTCGAGCTGCTGCCGGACGGATGGGCGGGGGACGGGGCCCTGTACCGGGGGCTGGCTGAGGCGCTGCGCCGGCTCGTCGACGAGGGCGAACTGGCGACCGGTGTCCGGCTCCCCTCGGAGCGCGGGCTCGCCACCGCACTCGCGGTGAGCCGCTCGACGGTCGTGGCTGCCTACGACGAGCTGCGTGCCGCCGGCGCCCTCGTCAGCCGGCGCGGCAGCGGAACCCGGGTGGCCCGGCAGGCCGGCAACCGCCGCCGCTCCGACGGCGGGCTCCGGCAGGGGGAGGCCGAGTCCGTCTTCGCACGGCTGTCCCAGGGACCTGGAAAGGTGATCTCCATGGCGTACGCCGCCGACGCGGGCGCACCCGAACTCGCCGAGGCCCTGCGCGAGGTGACCGAGCTGGACCTGCACCACCTGCTGTCCGACGCCGGCTATCACCCGCGCGGACTGTACGCGCTGCGCGAGCGGCTCGCCGTCCATCTCACCGACTTGGGCCTGCCCACCTCGCCGGACGGCATCGTGGTGACCACCGGCGCACACCAGGCCATCTCGCTGACCGCCCGGATGTATCTGCGGCCCGGCAGCACGGTCGTCGTCGAGTCCCCCAGCTGGCCCGGCTGCTTCGACCTGTTCTCCGCGTACGGCGCCCGCACCGTCGGCGTACCGCTCGACGAGGAGGGAATGCGGCCGGACCTGCTCGCCGCCGCGCTCGCCGAGCACCAGCCGACCCTGCTGTTCGTCATGCCGAGCTACCACAACCCCACCGGCCGGCTGATGAGCGAGCGCCGCCGCCGTCGTATCGTCGAGCTGGCCGTCCGCCACGATGTGGTCGTCGTCGAGGACCTCGCCTACTCGGGGCGGATCACCACAGGGGACGAACTGCCGCCGCCGCTGGGCGCGTTCGCTTCCCAGGGCGGTGAGGTGCTGACGATCGGCTCGTTGTCCAAGTCGGTGTGGGGAGGGCTCCGGGTGGGCTGGGTCCGTGCGGACGAGCCCGTCGCGGCGCGTCTGGCCCGCCACAAGGCGCTGGCCGACCTCGGCAGCCCCGCTATCGACCAAGCGGTCGCGGCCCGGCTGCTGCCCCGGCTGGCCGAGCTGGAGCGGACACGTGCGGAGTCCGCCGCGCGCCGACTGCGGCATCTGACCGGGCTGCTGGCGGAGTCACTGCCGGAGTGGAGGTGGGAGCAGCCCGACGGCGGGTCGGCCCTGTGGATCGAACTTCCCGGAGCCGACGCCCGCGCGTTCGCGCAGGTCGCGCTGCGCCACGAGGTGGAGGTGGTGGCGGGACGGGCCACCGACCCCAGTGGCGGCCACGACGCCTACATCCGCCTTCCGTTCACCTACCCGCCCGATGTCCTCACCGAGGCCGTCCGACGGCTCACCCGGGCCTGGGCCGACCTGCGCCGGCACGGGCCCGCCCCCGGACCCGCGACTCCCGTGGTCTGACGTCGTCCCCAGCGGCGTACACGACTCTGCCTTCGCCCCGACGGTGGGGTCCTGGTGCAGCATCTCGTGGAACATACTCGACCCCAGCTGCCGGAAGTCCTCGAAGCGGTAGCGCTCGTTGAAGAGGATGTTCGGGAGGGTCTCGCCCGGCCCGGGCGGGCTGACCTGGGCGATGGTGGTCAGCCCGAGGTCGGCGAACCGGGCCTGGGTGAACACGGCGCCGCCGCGTAGCGCCGCGATTCCCGGCTCCCCGTAGGTGCACAGCAGGGACGCCGCTGCAGCCCTGCGAGGACTCCTACGCGGGCCCGGTCACGGTGTGGGGTCCGCGCCTTCGTCAGGGAGGAAAAGACCCTCGATCGGTTCGCCGAACACGGCGGCGATCTTGAACGCGAGCGGCAGGCTCGGGTCGTAGCGGCCCGTTTCGATGGCGTAGACCGTCTGCCGGGACACGTCGAGTCGGTCGGCGAGGTCGGCCTGACTCCAACGGCGCACCGCCCGCAGTTCCCTGAGCCGGTTCTTCATCGGGTTCGCGGGGTCTTGAGCAGCAGGGCTGCGATCCAGGTCAGGATGCTTGCGATGAAGCTGACCTGGACCAGCTGGCGCAGATCGCCCACCCCGGCCGCCTGGAGAAGCCCGACGGTGTAGATCGCCGTGATCAGCACGCCGAACCCGATCGCCAAGGCCTCGAGCTGGCAACGACGCTGGTACTCGTCGGCGCGACGCAGGCTCCTGACCACGGCCCGGACGATCCACAGCCCCGGGGCGAGATTCAGCAGCGACCAGAACAGCTTCCACGAGTCCGCCGAGCCGAAGAGGCCGAACTCTGAGATCAGGCTGAGCAGCCCGAGGGCGACGAGCGCCGGAAGCCAGTCGAGGAACCATGCGCGGGCGCGGATCGTGTCGCTTCGGCTCTGGCGGTTCTCTGGTGATTTCTCCATGCCGCAAATGTAAAGGGAGCTTGTCTCGATGTAAATGGTCCTTGTCAAATAGACAAGGGTGGTTGACGGCCCGCCGCCGGTCCGGCGAAGGGTGGTGGCTTGGAACGGGGGCAGCGGCCTGGAGGTCTTCGCCATCGACGCCGTCGGCTCCTCCAGCCGCTGCCCCTTCATCGCGAGGGGTTCGGCTACGACCGCTGCACGGGTGTTGCCGAAGGCGGGGGGACTTGGAGCCGATACGCCCCAGGGGCACGCAACAAGGCAGGTCGGCGTCTTCCGTGCACCCCCCCGGGGCGCGGATACGGCCCGCCCGGGGGGGCTAAAAGGCCCGCGGCCCGGGC
>NZ_JBFAYB010000171.1:0-8740 GCF_040681075.1 Streptomyces sp. NPDC051907
GAACTCCGCCAGGCCCGCCAGCAGATGAGCCCGCTCCGCGGCGACGGCGAGCGCCGCCTGCTCCGCCTCCTTCAGCGCCGCCGGCTCCATGCACGATACCGCTCCAGGGCTCTGACCAGCGCCCCCACCATGTGCGGGTCGAACTGCCGGCCCGCGCACCTGTCCAGCTCCTCCAGCGCCGCGCGGACCGGCCGCGCCCGCCGGTAGGACCGCGTCGACGTCATCGCGTCGAAGGCGTCCGCCACCGCGACCACCCGCGCGAACTCGGGGATCTGCCCTCCCGCCAGCCCGTACGGATACCCGCTCCCGTCCAGCCGCTCGTGGTGGTGGAGGATCGCCGCCCGCGCCTCCCCCAGGAAGCCGATCCCGCGCACCATCTCGTGCCCGTACTCCGGGTGCAGCTCGATCACCCGCCGCTCCTCGGGGGTCAGCGGACCGTCCTTGCGCAGCACGCGCGTGGGCACCCCGAGCTTGCCCACGTCGTGGAGGATCCCGGCGAACCGGAGCACCTCCAGGCGCTCGTCCGCCATGCCCAGCTCCCGCGCGATCAGCACCGAGGCGCGACCCACCCGCTCGCTGTGCCCGCGCGTGTACTTGTCCTTGAGCTCGACGGCCTGCACCAGCGCCCGGATGGTCGCCTGATGGGCGGCCCGCTCCCGGTGGTACTGCGCGAAGATCCAGCAGGAGATGTACATCGGCAGCAGCACGAACAGCGCCGACACCGGCCCGTAGGGGCTGCGCCACAGCACCGCCATCATCAGCCCGGCGAGCCCGTGCACGAGATGCGGCGCGAGCGAGCGCAGCAGCAGCCCGCGCCAGGCGGTGCGCACGGGCAGCCGCTCCGCCGTCGCCAGGATGCCGCCGTCGAGGGCGGTGAGCACCAGGCAGAAGGCGAGCGCCCCGCCCGCGGCCGGCCACAGCGCGTACGGGAAGTCCGCCGCCCGCAGCGCCGGTGCGCCGTCCAGCAGCAGATACGTCTGGGCCGCGCCCCAGGTGGCGAGCGCCAGCTGCGCCGCGCGCCAGGTCCGGCGGAGGCCCGCGGGCCGCCGCTCCACCCGCCCGAGCAGCGCGCCGGGCACGGCGACGAGCGCCGCCGCGGCGGGCGGCAGCAGGAAGGCGGCGGCGAGGAGCACGGGAAAGAACGATCCGGCGCCGGGCGGCGCCGAGCCGCCGAGATACCGGCAGCGGGCGGGCATCTCGCATCCGGCGTACAGCACGGCGAGCAGCAGCACGGCGCTCCACGGAGCCCCGCCGCGGAGGGCGGGCAGCACGCACACGGCGGCGCAGAGCACGGCGCCCAGGACGTACGCACCTGCCGACGACGGTATGCCCTTCACTTCCCACCCTCCCCAAATCGAGCGCCAGGCTAGCGATGTGAGGGTGGGACGGCGGAAGTATGCGGGCTATTCGCACCTACGAGTGACAAACGCATGGGGGCGCGCAGCGGAATCCGCTGCGCGCCCCCAATATGCAGTCGCGTAAAAGCAGTCGCGATACGCGGTCGCGTGAATATCGCAGTCGCGTACGCCTATTCGGCGCCGGCCGCCGACACGTCCTGGTCGGGCACGGCCTGCCCCGACCGGATCAGATCGATGCGGCCCATGACCTTGGCCCGCAGGTCGCTGGGCACGTCGTCATGCCCGCAGCACCGCTTGACCAGCTTCTTCACCGCCTGCTCGAGGCCGTACTTCTCCAGGCACGGCGAGCACTCCTCGAAGTGCACCTCGAACTTGGTGCAGTCGGCGTCGGGCATCTCATGGTCGAGAAACTCGTAGAGATGGTCCAGGACCTCTGAGCAGTCTGTCTCGTGCGGCTCTCCGCAGCTCATGAGCCTGAGCCTTTCGCTTCGTTCGACTCCCCAGCACCGGCCGGCACGAGCCCGCGCTCACGGGCGTAGTCCTCCAGCATGCCGCGCAGCTGACGGCGGCCACGGTGCAGGCGGGACATCACCGTACCGATGGGAGTACCCATGATGTCCGCGATCTCCTTGTACGCAAAGCCCTCGACGTCCGCCAGATAGACCGCGATCCGGAACTCCTCGGGGATGGCCTGCAGAGCGGCCTTCACGTCCGAGTCGGGCAGGTGGTCGAGCGCCTGGGACTCGGCGGAGCGCAGACCGGTCGACATATGCGACTCGGCGCGCGCGAGCTGCCAGTCCTCGATCTCCTCGGCGGCGCTGCGCTGGGGCTCCCGCTGCTTCTTGCGGTAGGAGTTGATGAAGGTGTTCGTGAGGATCCGGTAGAGCCATGCCTTGAGGTTCGTGCCCTCGCGGAACTGGTGGAAGGAGGCGTACGCCTTCGCGAACGTCTCCTGCACGAGGTCCTCGGCGTCGGCCGGGTTGCGCGTCATGCGCAGCGCGGCCGAGTACAGCTGGTCGAGGTAACCGAGAGCGTCCCGTTCGAAACGGGCGTTGCGCTCGGCAGCCGTCTCCTCGGGCTGCTCCGCCTGGCCGTCATCGGTCCCTGCGTCGGTCCCAGTGACCGGACCCACCTCCTCCAACGCTGTGGCGAGGCCGAATGCGGACTCGCTCGAATCGGAGAATAGACGACGATCCGGTCCGTCCGCCGCTTGAATAGGCATGGCCTTTGCCCCAGGGATCACAGTCCACTCCAGGTCAGCGGCGCGCGAGGCGCTCCCCGTGGTCGAAGATCGGGGGCGGCTCGGGCAGATGGTCGAACCCATGCGGCGGACTCCCTACACCATGCTCTGTTTGCTTCTCGACATCCCGCACAACAGTGCGTGCGCGCGCATCATTCCCGCGCTGCGCGGGTGTCTCGGCGAGATTCCCTCGGTGCGCCGGTGCTTCGGCGAGATCCCCTCGGCGCGCGGGCGCTTCGGCGTGAGTCCCTCGGTGCGCCGGTGTCTCGCCGAGCCGGTGCGTCACAGCCTCAGGCCGCGCATCCAGGCGCCGACGGCGTCCGTGATCCGCGTCACGACGTCCGCCTCGGTGAGGCCGGAGCGCTTGGGGACGGCGAACCCGTGATCGGCGTAGGGCACTTCCACGATCTCGTACGCCCCTTCGGGGAACTCCTCGGGCTTCCCGAAGGGGTCGTTGCCGCCCTGGACGACGAGGGTGGGAACGCCGGTGCCAAGCAGCTCGTCGGCCCGGGAGCGCTCGGGCTTGCCGGGCGGATGGAGCGGGAAGCTGAGGGCGAGCACCCCGGCGGCGCCGAGCTCCTGGGCGGTCCGGCAGGCGACGCGCGCGCCGGCGCTGCGTCCGCCGGCGACGACGGGCAGCCCCGCCTTCTCCAGCACGGGCCAGACGGCCCGCCACCCGACGTCGAGGGTCTTGGGCGCGGGGGCGACCTTCTTCCCGGCGACGCGCCAGGGCTGCTCGACGAGCGCGACGGTGACGCGGTCGCCGGTCAGAGCGGCGGCGATGCCCTGGAGATCCCGCGCCTCGATGCCGCCCCCGGCGCCGTGGCCGAGCGCCAGCACGGCCTGCGCGCGCGCCGCCGGCGCCCAGCTCACCCGGGCGTCGCCGGCGGGCGTCTCAACGGTCTCAGCGGTCTCGATGTTCGCGGTCTCGATCGGCCTCACGCCCTCTATGGTGCCGCGAGAGGGCGCGGGGGAGCGCCTTCGCCTCGGGGCGGGGTGCGTGTCGTGCCGGTGCGGGGCGTGGCCCCCGCCCGTACGCGGGCGCGATCTATAGAGCGACGGCCAGGCGTGGCCTATAGGGCGGCGGCTGGGCGTGGCCTATAGAGCGGCGGCTCGAACAGCGTCGAGACCGACGGCTAGAACAGCGTCCCGACCTCGGGCGCCTCCAGCTCCTCCAGCAGCTCCGGCCCGTTGTTGCGCACGTTGCTCACCGCCGTCGTCACCGGGTAGGCCCTCATCAGCCCGCCCGGCGGCGGCTCCAGCAGCCCGCGGACCTCCTCCAGCTCCGACCGCGCCGGGTCCAGCCACGCGTCCCACCGGTCCTGTGTGAGCATCAGCGGCATCCGCGGGTGGATGTCCGACAGCGACCGCGGCCCCTCCGCCGGCGCGACGCCCAGCGGCCCCTGCTCCGCCTCCGTCGTGATCACCGAGCAGGTCGCCCACCACGCCTGCGGATGCCCGTCCGGCAGCGTCCTGTCCCGCCAGAACTCGTACAGGCCCGCCATAGCGAACACCGATCCGTCCGCCGGGGTCACGAAGTACGGCTGCTTGCGAGGGCGCTTCTTCTTGCCCTCGACCTCCAGCTCCCGCTCCCCCGCCCCGGTCACCCACTCGTAATAGCCGTCCGCCGGCAGGATGCAGCGCCGCGCCAGCAGGGGCTTGCGGAACGACGGCTTCTCGTGCACCGTCTCCGCCCGCGCGTTGATCATCCGCGCCCCGCCCTCGGGCGTCTTCGACCACGAGGGCACGAGGCCCCACTTCAGCGCCCGCAGCTGCCGAACCGGACGCCGGTCCTCGGCGTCTTTCAGAGGGCGCTCGAGAATCGCGTAGACCTCCTTGGTGGGGGCGACGTTCCAATCGGGCGCCAGCGTCTCCTCCGGCTCCCACTTCTCGACCTCGAAGACTCCTGCGAGATCCTCGGGCCTACGACTCGCTGCATACCGTCCGCACATAAGTGCCACACTGCCACTCCCGCCCGCCGCCTGAGGAGCCGCCCGAGAAATGGTCAGCACTGATCACGCCAACACCCTCAGCAGCGCCTCCATAGGCGACCTCTGGGACCGTCTCCTCGGATCCCAGCCGGCCCCCGACGAATGGCTGGTCGTCGCCGCCGGCGTCGTCGCCCTCGTCCTCGTCGTCCCGCACTCCCTGTGGCGGCTGTCCCGCAACGCGATCACCATCGCCCACGAGGGCGGCCACGGCCTCGTCGCCCTGCTCACCGGCCGCCGCCTCGACGGCATCCGGCTGCACTCCGACACAAGCGGTCTGACCGTCAGCCGCGGCAGGCCCACCGGCATCGGCATGATCCTGACCGCCGCGGCCGGCTACACCGCCCCCTCGCTGCTCGGCCTCGGCGGCGCCTGGCTGCTGGCCGCGCACCACATCACGCTGCTCCTCTGGGTGGCCACCGCGCTCCTGATCGCCATGCTGGTGATGATCCGCAACGCTTACGGCGCGCTCACCGTGATCGTCACCGGCGCCGCGTTCCTGCTGGTCTCCTGGCTGACCGAGCCCGAGGTCCAGGCCGCGTTCGCGTACGCCGCCGTCTGGTTCCTGCTGCTCGGCGGCGTACGGCCGCCCTTCGAGCTCCAGTCCAAGCGCCGCCGCGGCGGGGCCCCCGACTCCGACGCCGACCAGCTCGCCCGGCTGACCCATGTGGCGCCCGCTCTATGGCTGTTCCTCTTCCACGCGGTCTCGCTCTGCTCCCTGATCGGCGGCGGCCGCTGGCTGCTCGGCCTGTGAGACGCCCCGGTGAGACGACGCCCGAGTGAGCCCCCGCTGAGACCCCGGTGGGACCCCTGCCAGCAGACAAGGCGCCGTCGAACGGGCCAGGCTTCTATCACTCCCCTGTTACGCACCGATTTCGGCCTATTCGATCAAGATCCGGGCCTCCGGCGAACCACTAAAGTGATGGCCATGACCGAGAGCTCCGTGCACCCCGTCCTCTGGCCCGCCCCCTACGCGACCGGAGCCGTCGAAGCGACGGTCACCGTGCCCGGATCCAAATCCGTCACCAATCGCGCACTGGTCCTGGCCGCCCTCGCCGCCGAGCCCGGCTGGCTGCGCCGGCCGCTGCGCTCCCGCGACACCCTGCTGATGGCCGAGGCGCTGCGGTCCCTCGGCGTCGGCATCGAGGAGACGCTGTCCTCCAGCTCCTCCGTCGCCGGGGACCCCGACGGCGCGGGCGAGGCCTGGCGCGTCATCCCGTCCGGCCTGCACGGCCCCGCCTCCGTCGACGTCGGCAACGCCGGCACGGTGATGCGGTTCCTGCCCCCCGTCGCCGCCCTCGCCGACGGCCCGGTCCGCTTCGACGGCGACCCCCGCTCCTACGAGCGCCCGCTCAACGGCGTGATCGACGCGCTGCGCGTCCTCGGCGCCCGGATCGACGACGACGGCCGCGGCGCGCTCCCGATGACCGTGCACGGCGGCGGCGCGCTGGACGGCGGCCCGGTGGCGATCGACGCCTCCTCCTCGTCCCAGTTCGTCAGCGCCCTGCTGCTGTCCGCCCCCCGCTTCAACCAGGGCGTCGAGGTACGGCACGTCGGCGGCAAGCTGCCCTCCATGCCGCACATCCGGATGACCGTCGACATGCTCCGCGCCGTCGGCGCGCAGGTCGACGAGCCGGAGACCGGCGGCGAGCCCAACGTGTGGCGGGTCTCCCCCTCCGCGCTGCTCGGCCGCGACCTCACGATCGAGCCCGACCTCTCCAACGCCCAGCCGTTCCTCGCCGCCGCGCTCGTCACCGGCGGCCGGGTCACCGTCCCCGACTGGCCGGAGCGCACCACCCAGCCCGGTGACGCGCTGCGCCAGATCTTCACCGAGATGGGCGGCTCCTGCGAGCTGACCGAGTCCGGTCTGACGTTCACCGGCTCCGGCCGCGTCCACGGCATCGACGTCGACCTCAGCGAGGTCGGCGAGCTCACGCCCGGCATCGCGGCCGTCGCCGCGCTCGCCGACTCGCCCTCCACGCTGCGCGGCGTCGCCCACCTCCGCCTCCACGAGACGGACCGGCTGGCCGCTCTCACCAAGGAGATCAACGAGCTCGGCGGCGACGTCACGGAGACCGAGGACGGCCTCCACATCCGCCCGCGCCCGCTGCACGGCGGCGTGTTCCACACGTACGACGACCACCGGATGGCCACGGCCGGCGCGATCATCGGCCTGGCGGTCAAGGGCGTGGAGATCGAGAACGTCGCGACGACCGCGAAGACCCTTCCCGACTTCCCGCAGATGTGGGCCGGAATGCTCGGGGCCTGAGGACATGCGGCGCTATGGCAAGAACCCCGACGAGGACGACATCCGCGTCCGCCCCAACCGCAAGGGCAACCGCCCCCGGACCAACATCCGCCCCAAGCACGAGGACGCGGTCCAGGGCATGGTCCTCACCGTCGACCGAGGGCGGCTCACCTGCCTCGTCGACGACCGCGTCGTGACGGCGATGAAGGCGCGCGAGCTGGGCCGCAAGGCCGCGGTGGTCGGAGACCGGGTCGGCATCGTCGGCGACCTCTCCGGGGACAAGGACACGCTCGCCCGCATCGTCCGCATCGAGGAGCGCACGTCCGTGCTGCGCCGCACGGCCGACGACGACGACCCGTTCGAGCGCGTGGTCGTCGCCAACGCCGACCAGCTGGCGATCGTCACGGCCCTGGCCGACCCGGAGCCGCGCCCGCGGCTGATCGACCGCTGCCTCGTCGCCGCGTACGACGGCGGTCTCGAACCCCTGCTCGTACTGACCAAGTCGGACCTGGCCAAGCCGGACGAGCTGCTGGAGATGTACGGGGCGCTCGGCGTCCCCCATGTGGTCACCACCCGGGACGAGTTCGTCGACGGGGTGGCGGCCGACCGGGTCCACGAGCATCTCCAGGGCCGGACCACCGCCTTCGTCGGGCACTCCGGCGTCGGCAAGACGACCCTGGTCAACGCTCTGGTCCCCAAGGAGCGCCGCCGTATCACCGGCGTCGTCAACGCGGTCACCGGCCGCGGCCGGCACACCACTACGTCCGCGCTCGCCCTGCCGCTCGCGGGCGAGGAGGGCGGCTGGGTGATCGACACTCCGGGCGTGCGCTCCTTCGGTCTGCACCACGTCGACCCGTCCCGGGTGATCCTGGCCTTCCCCGATCTCGTACCGGGCACAGAGGGCTGTCCGCGCGCCTGCAGCCATGACGAGCCGGACTGCGCGCTCGACGACTGGGCCGCCGAGGGGCACGCGGATCCCGCGCGGCTCTACTCGCTGCGGCGACTGCTCGCCACCCGCGAGCGACGCGAGGGCGACTGACTCGCGCACGTTTGCGGTCCCTGCCCATTGGTAAGTGCATAATCGCACCAAGTCAGACGGCACAAAGTCAGACAGATACCCCAATAGGCACCAAGTCGGACGTCGCAGTCACCGATCGACGCGGGAGGACCAGACAATGGCGTGGCTGCTCGTGGTGGTCGCCGGACTTCTCGAAACGGGCTTCGCGGTCTGCCTCAAGCTGTCGCACGGCTTCACCAGACTCTGGCCGACGGTCGCCTTCGCGGCATTCGCACTGGGCAGCTTCGGCCTGCTGACGCTCGCCCTGCGGAAGCTGGACGTCGGCCCCGCCTACGCCGTGTGGACGGGCATCGGGGCCGCCGGAACCGCGATCTATGGAATGGTCTTCCTGGGCGACCTGGTCTCCGCCCTCAAGATCATCTCGATCTCGCTGGTGATCATCGGGGTCATCGGCCTTCAGCTCTCCGGCTCTGCCCACTGACGGTCCCGGGCGTCCGCGCACCGCCTCCGCCCGTCCCGCTCCCACCGGACCCGGATCCCTGAGGCCCGACCGCCGGACTCCCGCCGGACCCGGACCCGGATCCCTGGGGCCCGACCCCGGGCCGAGCGCCGGCCCGGATCGCGCTCCCAGCCCCGCCTCCGGTCGCGTTGCCCGCCGCGCTCCCGCCCCCGCCCCCGAGCACGCTCCCGGCGCCTAAGCCCCTGGCCGCCCCCGTCGCCGCGCCGCCGACGGCCGTGCGCACCAGCCCACCGACCCCCTCCCCGTCGGGCGCGCTCTCGTATGTGATCGCGTCTGGCTCGCTGGGAGACCCCTCGGCAGTCCTACGACCTCGTCGACGTCGCCGCCCTCAACGCACAGATACGCGACGACTCCCGCACCCTGGCCGC
>NZ_JBFAYB010000172.1:0-8475 GCF_040681075.1 Streptomyces sp. NPDC051907
TCCTGCTCTCACTCGTCGAGCGGTCGGCTCGGTCCGTCGTGTCCGTCATGTACGTCGGGTCCGTCGGATCGCTCGTGTCCGGCGGGTCGGTCGTGCCGTCGCCGCGGGCGCGGCCGAGGACGCTCCGGGCCGGTCGGCCGCCGAGGCGGTGGCCACCACCGTCGCGCTGCCGGGCGGGAGCGCTGAGCCGGCTGCGAGCTCGCCTGCAGGACCGTCCGCGAGCGCGAGCCCGTCGCCGTCGGACAGCGCATCGGCCGGCCCCTCGCCGTCCGCCTCGTCCGCCTCGCCCTCCTCGTCCGAGAGCGCGACCGCCGGGCCCGCCACGCCGACGCCCGGCACGACCTCGACGGCGCCGACCGCCGCCCCGCCGTCGTCGTCCGCGACGCCCTCCGCCGAGCCCAGCACGACCGCTCCGACCACGCCCGCGGTGAGCGTGACGTCCGTCTCCGTCACCAGCCTGCGCCAGACCGGCGTGACGACCGCCGGCGCCACCGTCGACGTCGCCACGGACGGGACCGGCCCGGTGACCGTCGTCGTCACCTGGTACACCGGCGACGGGAAGGGCCAGTTGGGCGCTTCGGACGGCTCGCAGACCTTCCAGCGCAGCGGCTCCACCCAGTACACGATCACGCTGGACCACGCCTTCCAGGGCAAGGGCTGCTACTGGGGCGTCCAGGCGGCCACCAGCCCGTCCGCCGCGAACGGCAGTTCGTCCCAGCAGATCTTCATCCGGCGGTGCACGCTCTCATGAGAGATCCACAGATCCCCTACGACTCCGACGCGGACTACAGCGCGACCGCGCTGGGCAGCCACTGGATCGAGCGGCCTGAGCCGGAGACCGTCCCGGAGAAGGCAACCGTGGTCCAGGACGCGCCGCCCTGGTCCGACGGGCCGACCGCGTCCGTGGCGCCCGACCGTGTGGAGGGCGAGGTCCTGCGCTTCGGGCCGGGCGTGACCGCGGTCGTCCAGCGCAGGCAGCGCGAGAGCGGGAGCACCACGGCCGTCGAGGTCTGGCACGGCGCCTCGCTCGGCGGGCAGATCGCCGAGCCGCCGCCGCCCCGCGAGCGCCGCCGCCGGGGGCTGGGCCGGTACGCCCTGGCCGCCACGGTGCTGCTGGCCGTGCTGGGCTACCTCGTCTGGGAGCGCTACGGACAGAGCCTCGACGTGCGGGGCGTGTCGGCGAGCACCACGGCGGAGGGGCCGGGCTGCGACGGCACCGCGGACGTGGTGGGCGTGGTCGAGACCGACGGGCACGCCGGCGACGTCGCCTACCGCTGGGTCCGCAGCGACGGCACCCGGTCGGAGCTGCTACGGGAGAAGGTCACACGTGGTCAGAGACAGGCGCGTCTGCATCTGCTGTGGACGTTCCACGGCCGGGGCGAGTACCAGGCGGTGGCGGAGCTTCAGATCGTCTCGCCGTCCCGTCACACGGCCGTCGCACGGTTCGCCTACCGCTGTGGCTGACGGGTCTCGCCGGGCAGGGCGGCCGCGGCGTCAACTGATTCCCGCTGCCCTCACCCTCGAAACCCTGAGCTCCCCGAGGGTTCGCCGAGCGTGGCTCTGGTCCGTCGGCTACCTTCGTAACCGGCCGCCGGTTCCAAAGTCGCCGATCCTACTGCGACCCCGGCTCGGCGCCGGTCAACTCGGCTGATTTGAGCGCTGCGGACGGCATCCCCGTACTCCATGCTGAAGGGGGTGCCGTTCCGGGCTGAAGCCGCGGGCAACGGGAGGCAACGGGTGTTCGGTTTGGTGCAAGCGCCCGACCGCAACGGGAAGCTGGCCTACGAGGAGTGGGGAGACCCCAAGGGGTACCCCGTCTTCCTCCTCCATGGCACGCCCGGCAGCCGGCTGGGGCCCAAACCCCGGACGTTCGACCTCCACAAGCTCGGCATCCGGCTCATCGCCTACGACCGCCCGGGATACGGCGACTCGGACCGCCATCCCGGCCGGAGAGTCGCCGACGGCGCGAGGGACGTCGCCGCCATCGCCGACGCCCTGAACCTCAAGCAGTACTCCGTGGTCGGCCGCTCCGGCGGCGGCCCGCACGCGCTGGCCTGTGCGGCGCTCAGCCCCGACCGGGTGGCGAGCGCCGCGGCCGTCGTCTCCGTCGCGCCTCCCGACGCCGAAGGCCTGGAGTGGATGGGCGGGATGGCCGAGTCCAATGTGATGACGTACAGCATGATGGCCCGTCACTCCCCCGACCTGTCCCAGGTGGGCGCGCTGCTCGCCCGCAACGCCGAGGCCATCCGGAGAAATCCCTCCTCGCTCCTCAGCTCCCTCAACGAGGAGATGCCCCCCGCCGACCGGCTGGTCGTCGAGGACGCCGGGATCCGCGATCTGCTGCTGCTCAACTACCTCTCCGCGGTGGGCGAGCGCATCGAGGAAGCCGATGTGAAGGGGCAGCCGCCCGAGCCCACGGGGTGGGTGGACGACCTGGTGTCCTTCCGTGAGCCGTGGGGCTTCCAGCCGCAGGACATCCAGGGCGTGCCGGTCCTGCTCTGGCACGGCGAGCAGGACGTCTTCTCCCCCGTCAGCCACTTCTGGTGGCTCGCCGACCACATCCCCGGCGCGTCGGCGGTGCTGCAGCCCTCCGCCGCCCACTTCGCGGCGCTGCCGGCTCTGCCGCGGATCCTCGCCTGGGTCCGCGACAAAGCCTTCTGACGGGTTCTCAGCCGTGGCCGCCCGCCCCCGGCAGGGCGGCCACGCGATCCGGCAGAGGACAGACGGCAGGCGGCAGGCGACAGACAGCAGGCGACAGACAGCAGTCGGCAGACGGCGATCGGCAGGCGGCGATCGGGTGCCCGGCGGTCAGATCGGGTGGGGCTCCAGCTCCAGGCCGGTCCTGCGCCACGACCTGAGCGCCAGCGTCGAGGGATGCTCCGCGCCCAGCCGCTTGGCCATGTCCGCCAGCGCCCAGTCCCGCATCTCCTCCGCCGCCCCCTCCTCGCCCAGCTCCCGCAGGACGACGGCGAGATTGCCCGCGCACACCAGCGTGGCGGGGTGGCTGGCGAGCAGCACCTCCCGCAGCTGGCCGTACGCCGACTCGTACGTCCTGCGCGCCTCCTCGTGCCGGCCGCCCTCGGCCTGCGCGGAGGCCAGATTGACCCGGCTGACCAGGGCGTGCGGGTGGCTCTCGCCGAGGATCTCGCTGAACGCGTCCACGGCCCGCGCCGACAGGCGCTCCGCCTCGGAGGTCTGGTCAGCGGTCAGCAGATGCACCGCGTAGTTGGCGGAGCAGGCGACGGTGTGCGGGTGGTTCTCGCCCAGGTTCTCGCGCAGATCGAGGAGCACTCTGCGCACCGTCTCGAGCGCCTCGTCCGAACGGCCCTGGGCCATCAGATCGCCGGCCAGGTTCATCTCGAGCAGCAGCCGCTCGGGCGAGACCTCCCCGTCGCTCTCCGGCGTGTGCTTGAGCACGTGCCGGGTGACCTGCTCAGCCTCGCCCGGGCGGCCGTCGCGGCGCAGCGAGGCGGCGAGGCCTCTCATGGTGTTGAGGACGGTCGGCGCGCCCTCGGTGAGCTCGAGGTTGCGCAGACATCTGTCGTGGGCCTGCCGCAGCAGCTTGACGGACTCCTTGTAGTCGCCGCAGTCGCGCAGATCGCGGCCCAGGTTGACGGCCGACTCGATGGTCAGCGGATGGTCGGGGAGCAGGATCTGCTCCCGGGTCTCCAGCGTCCTGCGGTCCAGGTCGCGCGCCGCGTAGCAGTCGCCCGACACCGCGAGCGAGACCGCGAGGTTGTTGGCGGCGGTCAGGGTCCGCGGATGGTCCTCGCCGTAGACCTCGCTGTAGCGCTGGTGGGCCTCGCGGTCGTACACCAGCGCCTTCGCGAAGTCTCCGAGGCCGCGCAGGTCCGCCGCGATGCTGCTGAGGGTCATCAGGACGTGCTGGTCGTCCTTGTCGCCGAGGACGGCGCGCTGACGCTCCAGCACCTCCTCGTCCATCGCGAGCGACTCCTCGTACTTGCCCTGGGCGCGCAGGATGTTGGCGATCTGGAACCGCATGTGCAGGGTCCAGCGCTCGTCCGGATCCCCTTCGGCGCCCCAGCCGTCGACGCACTTCTCGCTCAGCTTGAGGGCCTGCGCGAACTCCCCGCGTCGGCGCAGCTGGCGGACACGGTCCACGATCAGCTCGCGCACCCCGTCGTCCGGCGCGTTGAACGCCCAGGTGGTGCCCAGGTGCGGCCAGATGATCCGGTACTGGTCCCAGGTGTTGGGGTCCTCCGGGTCGTCCTTGCCGGGCCTGGCGGCGACCAGCGCGCGGTAGACGACCTCGCGCGCCTCGCGCCGCTCGTCCTCGCTCATGCTGTTGCGCATGGACAGCTGCACGAGCCGGTGCACCTGCACGCCTCTGGCCTTGCGGTCCACGCGGACCAGGGCGAACCGGCTGAGCTCCTGGTAGGCGCGGGCCACGGTGCGGGCGCCGCCGAGGGCGCGGGAGATCTCGATGCCCTCCAGCAGGTCCATGGAGATGGGCTCGGGGCTGAAGTACGAGCAGAGCTGGAGCAGTCGCACGGCGGGCGGGTAGTTCTCCCGCAGCCGGCCGATGGCGAAGTCCCAGGTGCCGTCGGTGACCTTGGTGACGTCGGCGATCTGGTCGCCGCCGCCGCTCTTGCGCGCGTCTGCCGACGGCCGTTGCAGCAGCCTGATGTACTCGCGGGCGCTCAGGTTGGTCTGCTTGATACTGGCCGCCGCCTGCTCGACGGCGATCGGCAGGTCGCCGAGGGCCTCGGCGACGAGGCCGGCCTCCTCCGGGCCGCAGTCGGGGAGCCTGCGGCACAGGTGGCTGACGCTCTCGGGGCGGTTGAAGACGCCGATCTCGACGGTCTCCGCGTGGCGGGTCCAGCCCTCCGAGCGCTGGCTGGTGATCAGTACGTGTCCCGAGCGCCCTCCGGCGAGCAGCTCGGGCAGGTCCCCGGCGTCGTCGGCGTTGTCGAGGATCAGCAGCCAGCGGTGGTACGGCTCGCCGAGGTCGAGCGCCTGGCGCACCGCGCGCGCCATGTCGGTGGGGTTCTTGCGCTCGGGGAGTCCGAGGTGCCGGGCCATGGCGGCGTACTGCTCGACCGCCAGGTTGCGCTGCTCGGCCTGGATGTGCCAGACGATGTCGTAGTCGCCCTTGTACCGGTGGGCGAACTCCTGGGCCAGCAGGGACTTTCCGACGCCGCCCATGCCTCGCAGCAGGATGGTGTGCTTCCCGGTCCGCAGCTGCTCCCTGATGGACTCGAGGAGCTCGGTGCGGCCGGTGAACGACGTGGTGCGCAGCGGGACCGACCAGATGGGCGGCTCGGCGCCGGGGTAGCGCGGGGCGAGCCGGTCGGCGCCGGTGAAGTGGGTGTGCGAGCGCGGCTCGGGGCCGGCGTCGAAGGCCCGCAGCAGCGCCTCTTTGGCGACGGCCTCGGTGTCGCAGCGGGACAGGTCCACCAGCCGCTCGGTGAAGGGCTGGCTCAGCGGCACGTCCTCGATCCGCACGGGCACGAGGTTGCGGCGGTTGCCGAGCCGGTCGGCGGAGAAGACGGCCTCCCAGGTGGTCCGGTGCCGGGAGGAGCGGAGGTAGGCGCCGGAGAGCACGGCGAGCGTGTGGGAGGTGGACTCCACACCGCGTTCGGTCTCGGTCTTGAGCCGCGCGCCCTCGTCGATGCCGTCCGGGGCCAGATGGACCCGGAACTCGGCGGCCTCGAGCGTGGCGCGGATCCACTCGGCCCAGGTGCGGTCCTGCGGGACGTAGCTGATGTACACGTCGGAAACGTCGAGCGGACGGCGCCGGGTGTACAGGTCGAGATAGCGCTGGCGCAGCGTCTCGTCCATCCGGGGCATCGAGGTCACCGCGCCGTCGGTGACGACGGCGGCGAGCCGCTCGTAGGCGGCGAGCAGCGAGGAGGGGGTGCCGGGGGTGTCGCGGAAGGGCGACAGCAGCTCCTCGTACGAGTAGGCCGGGCGGTAGGGGATCTCGACCCTGCCCCAGTAGTCCTCCGCGGGGATGTCGCTGTGCCGGCCGAGGATCCTGGCGAACCGCATTCTGATCTGGCCGCGGGCGGCGTCGAGCCGGTCGGCCTGGCCGTTGGTGTCCTCGACGCGCATGGGCACGGGCACGATGCGGATGTTGCGGAAGCCGTACATCTCGTCGACGCGCTCGGCGACCGCGACGGCGCCGTCGATGCTCTGGCTGCTGGGCGTGAAGCAGGTGACGAGGGTGTGGGGCAGATTGACCGTGCAGATGTCGGAGATGTCGCTGAGGCCGGTCCGGCTGTCGATCAGCACGTAGTCGTAGTTCTGCACGAACTCGCACTTGAGGGCTTCGATGAACTCGGTCGCCCGGGGTCCGTCCATGAACGGCTTCCAGTCGAACTGGGAGAACGCGCTCAGGTATTTCTTGCTCTTGGTGCCGGCGGGGAGGTAGTCGAGCCGTCCGCTCTCGGGGAACTCCCAGATCACCGGAATGACGCAGTGGTTGAAGCGGGCGCGCTCGGCGACCCAGGCCGCGTCGACGACGGGGGTCCGCTCGTGGGCCTCCAGTCCGGCGGTCTTCACCTCGGCCAGGCGCTGCTCCTCCAGCAGCGCCTGGTTGAAGCGGCTGACGAGGTCGAGGACTCCGGGGGTGGTGCGGAGCTTGTCCTGGTCGAGGAAGGGATGGAGGAAGAGGTCGAGGCCCGGCGCGTCCAGGTCCCAGTCGACCACCAGGACCCGTTTTCCCGAAGAGGCCATGATCCAGGCGGTGTTGGCGAGTGCCATCGTCCGTCCCGTACCGCCCTTGTACGAGTAGAACGTGATGATCTTGCCCGCGTCCTCGCCGGTCATCGCGTGGCCTCCGCGCCGCCTTCGTCGGTGCCGAGTCCGTCGGCACCGACCCCCGGCAGTCTCCCCGTCGTCGTACTGCTCCGCGGGGACGATTGCGGCTGAATGTACCGCAGATAACGCATGTAGGCGGACTCCGCCAACTCGCCGAACCACAGGGCGAACGAGTCGGCTGTGGCCAGGCCGCGCACCGCGAACTGCTGCCCCATGCGCCCCTCGCGCAGAAAGCGCGGGAAGGTGGCCTCGACCAGGCCGCTCAGCCGTTCGAAGTGCTCCTTGTTCTGCGGGTCGTCCTCGGCCATCGCGGTCAGCACGGCGGTCCAGGGCCGGTGCGCCTCGTCGAAGGCTCTGGCCTGGCGGGCCACGTCGGGGTTCTGCAGGGCCCAGGGGTCGACGACGAGAATCCAGGGTCCTGGCGGGGTGTCGCCGCCGCGCAGTTCGACCAGGGTCTTGTCGATCGAGAGGATCTCGAGGTCGAAGCCCTGGTTGCGGGCCAGTTCGGCGACCTGCTCGGCGACCGGGCCGCCCGCGACGGGCCCGAACGGCCGCCAGTGCAGCGGCTGCGGGCCGTACCGCGAGGCCTCGCGGCCGATCGGCAGGTCCTCCTCGGACGGGGCGAGCACGGTGACCCGCAGCGGCGGGCTGGGCGGGGTCTCGGCGAACGCGTCCGGGAGTCGGGCCAGGGTCTCGCTGTCCAGGGAGCCCTGCATGCAGGACCCCAGCGGGGCGAGGGCCGCGATGCGCCGGGCGAGCCAGTCGGTGACCTGGAGGGCCTGGCCCTCCTCGAGGTCGAGCAGCTGGTGCAGCCCCATGGCCGCGTAGGTCTCCTCGGCGTCGCCGGCGCCCTCGGGGACGGCCGGCGTCTCGTGCACCGCCGCCGGCACGGAGGCCGCGGGGTAGGGCGTCCACAGCACGGGCACGATCCGGGGCGCGGCGCCAGGAGCGCCCCGCTGGGTGACGGCGGTCCACTGGCGGCCGCAGAGCGGGTCGGTGAAGTACCGCTTGGTGTACAGCGGGACGAAGACCCGGCAGTGGGAGAGCGCTCGTACGGACTCGTCGGCCGGGGCTCCCGGCTGCTCGACGAATCCCGCGGCCGCCGTCGTCACTCCGGCGTAGGCGGCGACGCGGTGGCGGAGCTCCTCGTAGAAGTCGAAGACCAGCTTGTCGGGGTTGTCTCCGGTGCGTCGGCCGCCCGGAATGCGCGCATAGCTCAGAAAGAAGAGCGGCATCTCACGTTCCCCCCTCGAAGACGTTCCGGAGGTCGTCGAAGAGCCCGATGTCGCAGGGCTCGAGTCGGGCCTGCTGGGCCACCTTGACGATCGTCTGGGCGATTCCCCACACGGCCCTTCGGTACTGCAGCGGATACCCGGACTTGCGGAGCCCGTACAAGCCCATCTTGAGATAGGGCTCGCCGAGGTCGGGGTGGGTGTACTGGACCGCCTCGGCGACCGGGGGCAGCTCCAGGTGCGCGGGGCTGAGCCACAGGACCGGCACGATCGCGTTGACGGTGTACGGCTTGGTCCGGTGCTGTTCGGCCTGCCGCCTTGCGAAGGCGTCCCACTCCTTGCCGCACCACTCCCTGGAGAAGTACCGCTTGGTGTAGACGGGCACGAAGACCTGGCAGGTCGCCAGGGCCTGTTTGAGCTGTCTCTCCCACTCGGCGCCGATCCCCATCCGCCGGTCGAG
>NZ_JBFAYB010000173.1:0-8356 GCF_040681075.1 Streptomyces sp. NPDC051907
TTATTGATTGCTTTAAGACCAAAATCTGATTCATAAAATTCAATAATTGATTGGTCAGCAACATTCAAATCCATTGCTATAATTTCAAAATCTGACAAACCTTTAAAAGTTTTATCTTCCTCAAGTTCAATTTCTGATTTATCAATTTCTGTCAGTGATGATAAATCTGTCAGTAAATCTGATGTTACCAAAAAAAGTTCTGCTTCAGGCGAAAGTGCTGAAAAAGCAAAGCCGTTTTTTCCTTTATAGACCTTAGAAATCTTGTCCAAGTTACGAACAATTAATTGCTCAATCTCAGATGAATTAGCTTTGATCACCGTTTGCCCGTGTTTTTTCAATCCTTCAACAGGACGAAAACCTGGTGATTCTTCTAATTGAAACCGATCTTTTTTCGCTTCATGCCCACCAAGCCATACCATTGCGCCTTCTTCTACCAAGACCTTAAATCCAAGCACTTCACGGTAGAAATCTAAATTTTCTTCACGGTTAAGCACACGATAGACTGGTTGAAAAGCGGTAATATGATTTATAATCTCGCTCATTTTAGCCTCCATTGATTACATTTACAAATAACTATCTCTTATTTTCGCAAATTTCAAGGAAATTATCAACGATTTATATCTTTTAGTTTTCCTTTCTACATTAAATGTGTAATTTTAAAATCTCAATAAAAAAACTCATAGTCGTTAACCATGGGCATTTTTAAGGATAGTTTTAAGTACATATCTAGGTACGAACAAAGTTAGACTGACCTTTTAGTGTGGTTGCCAGATATGCACATTTTTGAGGTAGCTCTATTTTACTACAATTTATTCAAGTTCAGATTAACAAAAGTTATCAACAAAAATGAAATATTTTCTTCTGCTGACAGCTATTACTATGCTATAATATTGACATGTTTAATATAGAAAAACTTCAATCATTAGCCAAATATCGTTGGGTAATTGTAATTATTTTGGCGCTACTTTTTTCAGCCCTATCTGTCAGTATTTTTCACTTGCCATTTTTAATGACAGCTCTCACGCCTGTGCCACGTGGACCAGACGTATCTGAGGCTGGCAACGTACCGGGCCGCGAACGCCGCGCTCATCAGCCACCAGGCGTCCATCGGCCTCGCGCATAGCTGGGGAGGCGGGTTGGTCGCCTCGGTGGACGGGATGCGGTTCGTCGTGCCCGTCCCGTCGGTGTACGCGCGGCCGAACCCGAAGTACTTCGGGCGCCGGGGCGGCGCGACGTGGCTCAACATGATCAACGACCAGGCCGCGGGGCTCGGAGGGAAGGTCGTGGCCGGCACCCCGCGCGACTCCCTGGACGTGCTGGACGTGCTCTACGACCGCGACGGCGGCAAGCGCCCGGAGATGATCGTCACCGACACCGCGAGCTACAGCGACATCGTCTTCGGCCTGCTCACCCTGGCCGGGTTCGCCTACGCCCTGCAGCTCGCGGACCTGCCCGACCAGAAGATGTGGCGGATTGACCGCACGGCCGACTACGGCGCGTTCCAGGACGCGGCCCGCGGCCGGGTCGATCTCGCCCGGATCGAGCGGCGCTGGGAGGACATCCTGCGGATCATCGGCTCCATCCACACCGGAGCCGTCCGCGCCTACGACGTGATCCGGATGCTCTCCCGCGACGGGCGGCCCACCCCGCTCGGGGACGCGATCGCCCACTACGGGCGGATCGCGAAGACGCTGCACATCCTGCGCATGGCCGACGAGCCCGGATACCGCCGCCAGATCAAGGTGCAGGCCAACCTCCAGGAAGGCCGCCACGCCCTCGCCCGGAGAATCTCCCACGGCCGGGCCGGGCAGCTCTACCAGCGCTACCAGGACGGCATGGAGGAGCAGATCGGCACCCTCGGACTCGTCCTCAACGCCCTCGTGCTGTTCAACACCCGCTACATGGACGCCGCCCTCACCCGGCTCCGCGCCGACGGCTTCGACGTCCGCGACGAGGACGTGACCCGCCTCTCCCCGTTCGTGCGCCACCACATCAACGTGCTCGGCCGGTACTCCTTCCAGCTCCCCGAGCTGTCCGGGGGCCTGCGCCCGCTGCGCGACAGGAACACCCCCGGCGACGGGTGACCTCCCGGGTCCGGATTTCATCCGTCGGAGGCGAAGCCGGTGTGAGCCCGTAAACGGCTTCGGGCCCGCCTCCGCCGGGCATGTCAGCCGAGAGCTTGAGATTTCGCCAAAAGGGCACCTGCCGGGGCTGGAATGCGATCTGTCTCACATGTGGGTGTAGTGGCAGGCTCGTCGGTGTTCGCCCCCGGGCTGTCGGGGGTCGTCGTGGGGAGAGGCGTATGGGCGGGCCGGGCTTACCGGAGCGGGACTGGATCGCGGACGCGTTGCGCGAGGTGCTGGGCGGCGGGGAGCTGTCGGAGCGCAAGCAGGCACGGGTGGAGGGGAACCGGGCACGTCACCATCTGCTGGCGGTGACGCTGAACGCGTTCGCCCGTCTGGGGCAGGGGGCTGAGCTGACCGAACTGGAACAGGGCACGGTCGACCAGTTCATACGGGCGGGGATATCCACCGAGCGGCTGGCCGAGTACGGGCGGATCTTCGCCGAGGCGAGCCCGGAGGCCAGGGCGCGGGCGTTCCCCGACTCGTCCGCCGGCCTGACGCCCGAGACCGGCTACGGTCTGGCGGAACTCCAGCAGGACGCTCCGCAGATCGCTCGTGACATCGCCGGTATGCCCCAAGTGCGGGCAGTGGAGCTGACGCCCGGGCGGGAACCGAGCGACCTGCCCGCGGCCGGCAGTGACGCGGCCTCGGCGGCCAGGGCCGCCGGGTGGGGCACGACAATCGTCCACGCGCCCACCCCTCCCGCGGACACCGACCCTCTCCCGGCATCACTGTCGGCCGCGTTCGCCGCCGGATCCTCCGGGTTCGCCGCGCTGCCCCCCGTGCTCGCCTCCGGGACAGAGATCACCATCCGGGCCGAAAGTTTCTACTGCGAGAAGGAATCGACCGAGCTCTCGGTCGACGACGAGCTGTACTTCGCCTTCATCGCCTTCGACAAGAGCCACTCCACCTCGTGGCTCTCCCCGACGATTGAGAACGTCGACGCCGGGGAGAGACACAACTTTCCCTTCCCCAACACCATCTGGAGCCGGAGTCTGGCCCCCGGGAGCCTGGTGGTCGCCGTCGATGTGTGGGAGGAGGACAGCGGCGATCACCGCGACGAAATCAAGGGCGCTCTGAGTCAAGCCGCCTCGTCGCTGCTCGACCAGCTTCAGGACAACGACGGGAGCGACCTGGCGGTGGCGACGCTGGGAACGGCGTTCGACCTCCTCGACGAGAACATCTTCTCCCCCATCGCCCAGGCATTCAGTGCCGGCTTCTTCACCCTCGTCCAGGCCATGATCAACTGGAGTCATGACGACCACGTCGGCAGCCACAATTTCGTCTTCACCCAGGAAGCCCTGCTCAACCTGGCCACCACGAGCTTTGGCTGGGGGGCGTTCTACTTCCCCACGGTGACCTCCCAGGAAGCGTTGATCGACGGGAGCAGCGAGGGAGAGGCCCGTATCCGGCTCAAGCTCACCGGCTGGGGGTTCAACCCCATCCGGCGCGTCAAGCTGACCTGCGCAGGCAGCGGCAAGGCCCTCAGCGTCCACGGCGGCTCGACCGAGAACGACGCCAACGTCGTCCAGTGGCCCTACCACGCCGGTGACCACCAGCACTGGTACTTGCAAAGCGTCGCGGGCGACGCCTGGCGGCTGATCAATGCGAAGAGCCTCCAGGCCCTCAGCGTCTACGGCGGCTCGACCGACGATGGAGCCAACGTCGACCAGTGGCCGTACGAGGGCACCGCCAACCAGTTGTGGACTCCGAAGCCCGTCAACGACAATGTCTGCGAGCTGGTCAACAAACGCAGCGGCAAGGCCCTCAGCGTCTACGGCGGCTCGACCGACGATGGAGCCAACGTCGTCCAGTGGCCCTACCACGCCGGTGACCACCAGCACTGGCGCATCGAGGACGTCTGACCCGATTCAACGAGGCTCCGGCACCTGCCCGGGGAGCGCCCCCGTCAGACACCCGGCCCGGCCACGGCCACCAACGACACCGCGCCGGGTGAACGGCGGGCGAAGCGTGCGCGCCCGAGATCATCCCTGGCCCCATGGCGTTGAGCCGTCCCTCCGCACCGGGCGAGACGGCTCAACGCCGGGCGTCGCCCGGGGCGAGGAGGCTGGTCAGCTCGGCGACCGCCTCCGGGGAAGGCTTGAAGTACCGGCGCACATTGTCCGTCCAGGAAGACGTCGGCCGCCGACCGGACCGTGAGCGCTTTCCCGGCGGGCAGTTGTACGACGGCGGGCCCCGCTTCCCCCTTGCCACAGATAACAGGGTCGCTTCGCGCACGGCCCCGCGGACGTCGCCGCGGGTCGCGATCAGCGATGCCGCAGATAATAGGGCGTTATCCGTGGGAAGACTTCAGCCCGGCCCCGAGACCGACGCCCCGTCAGCCGCCCACCAGGGCCGACGGAGGCTTAGCGCACGATCTGACATGGATGTTCCTCGACTCCCGAATCAAACGTTGGCCTCGAGGCGCCCCAGGTATGCGTTTGACGTGATGTGGTTGTCCCGTGGCCTTCTCTTCGCCGCTGAGCGCTCGCGCGGCAAAGGCCTTGGTCTTCTCGATTCTGCTGGAATGCCGGCCCGCACCTGGACGCCGAGGCAGGCCCTCCCACCTGCCGTTTTGGGGTGCGTCCGCACGGGCACACGCCGCCAGAGGGACCTTGGCGCTGGGCGCGATGCCGGAAGTTTGGTGGAGGACACAGGTGTGGTGGGACCGGCTGACGTGGGAAGCGGCCGCGCTCCGGCGTTCGGCGGCGCGGGCCGTTCGGGAGCCGGGGGGTGAGCGTATCGCTCTCACTCAGTCGTTGAAGGCGGCCGCGGCTGCTGTCTTGGCCTGGGCGGTGACCGGCTGGTGGTGGGAGTCGCCCACGGCCCTCATGGCGCCGTGGGCAGCGGTAGCGCTCGTCCAGAGCACCGTCTATCGCTCCCTGATCTCAGCGATCCAGCAGGTAGTCGTGATCGCTATCGGCACGGTGCTCGCCGTGGGAGCGGCGGCGGTCACCGGCAACACCATGGCCGCCATGGCGATCGTCCTTCCCGTGACCGTACTGCTCGGCAACTGGACACGCTTCGGTACTCAGGGCATCTACGCCCCCACCACCGCTCTCTTCGTACTGGCCTACGGATCCACGTCATTCGCCGCCGTCGGGTCGCGTCTCCTCGACACACTGGTCGGCGCCGCCATCGGAGTCGCAGTGAACGCGCTCATCCTGCCGCCGCTCCACCTACGCGATGTACAGGTGCATCTGGAACGACTTCCCTGGCAGACCACACAACTGCTGCGCACAATGGCCGCTGGGGTCGAACGAGGCTACGCGCAGGCGGACGCCGAACGGTGGCACGACCACGCACGCGGACTCCACGGCGACCTCGCCAACCTCCGTGAGGCGCGGGGCTGGACCAAAGAGAGCTACCGCCTCAACCCCGCCCATCGACTCCGCCGCAGCGGACCGACCCTGCCGACCGTCGAACTCGACGCCGCCTGGGAGCGCATCGCCCACCACCTCATGTCACTGACCCGTCTCCTCGCCGATGCCGCCGGCGACAGCCCTGCGCTGCGCCCGCCGCACACAGCCGCGCTGGAACCGCTGAGCGAACTGCTGCGCCATGCAGCCGACTCTGCCGCGCCTTCGGCGCAAGTCGCCGCGGCACACACCCGTGATCGTGGCCCCCAGCTCCAAGATCGGAGAGAAGTCGCGCTGACGGATGCGTGGAACGCGCACAGCCGTCTGAAGGTCCAAGTCACCCAGGGGGACGCCGAGGCCGCGACCTCCCTCGGTGGCGTGGTCGCAGAGACCCAGCAACTTCTCTTCGCCCTGGAGCGGCAAGACACTCAAGCCTGAGAACCCGCAGCCCCGCACGCGAGCTGCGCCGACTCATATCTCAACGGGGTGTGGTGGGGTCATCGCTGCGGCGAGATTCGGAGCTAGAAGCCTGTTCGAAGGTGATGTCGTCCAGAGGGCGAACGGCAACAGACAAGTTGGCTTCCATCATGCGCACGGCAGCCTTGGCCAGCTCCGGGTCGATGTGAGCCAGTGCTTCCGGGGCCGCATTGACGTCGAAGTGGCGGATGTGGGCGTCCAGCGCGGAGTAGAGGATGCACTTTTTGGTGACTTGGCCACTAGAACGAGGTGCCGGGCTTCGAGTTGCCCGAGCAGGTAGGCCAAGGGCGTCTCGTAGAAGATGGTTCGGGCAGCGGGCACCACCACTTGGATCATTCTTGGGGGGTGTCCCACGATTGTGCGCGCCGCTGTGCGGCGGGGTTCTGCTGCTCCGGTCGGACGGCGGCTCGACGCCGGGCACTGCGTCGGCTGCCGTACCAGAAGGCGCCGATCAGCAGAGCGGCCACGACCACACCGACGAAGATGAGAAAGAGCGGAGCTCGGCCTTCGGCCGCAAGGTTCGCAAAGGCGATCATGCCAAGCGTCTACCCACGATGGCACCGGTTAACGGGGCTCGACGAGGGCGCCGTCCTGGAGAAACGGGTCGGCTGAGCCCTCGGCCCGTATGCGGCGCCGGTTTGGCGAGGTGACGCGCGAAACGGTAGCCCGGTGCCGTCCGCAGACGATCTGGCGGCCGGTGCGAGCTGCGGGAATCGCTGTTGGTTACTGTCCAAGAACTGCGCGAGAAGGCCCGCCGGATGGAAGAGGAGATCGAGCGGGGAAAGCGGGACAGGGACGGGGCTGGACCCCATGGAGTAGCTCCGCTGCCGTGGCCTCGGCGACTGCGCCGGGGCCACGCGCGGTCGGGGCGGTCACGCCGCAGGAGTGGAGCTCCGCTCCACAGCAGCCTGACGTAGGCGTGCGTGGAGGCGGCCTGAGGCGATTTTGGTCTCGAAGGAGGGCTGGGGGGCGGTCGCCGGGCCCTGCAGGTTCCATCCGTCCGACATCCGGAACAGGCTGCCGTGCCAGGGGCAGCGAACACAGCCGTGTTCGATCACTCCTTCGCTTAGCGGGCCACCGAGGTGACTGCACTGCTCAGCGATGACGTGGACGGCTTGTTCGCTCTCACGGACAACCAAGACCGGTACGGCGTTGATGGCGCGTCGAACAGCCTCGCCCACGGGGAAGTCGGCGGCCGCGCCGATGTCGTGCCATCCGGCGCCGACCAGATGCGGAACCTGCTCGGCGTGGTTCGCGCCAGCCGCCTGCCGATAGGCCAGATGGCCGCCAATCGCTGAGCCGACGCCGGCAACCGATAGCCCGGCGAAGCCCAGCGTCACACCCCGGACATTCTGGCCACGGATCCGTGCGACGAGGGAGCCGCAGTACAAGACGACCGCGGCGGTGTTGGCGGCCGCGTGTACGAGTCCGACACGCTGTTGCTGCCGATGCAACTCGGCCCAGTCGATCCAGCCAGCCAGTGCTGCCGGGCCCGCGCCGGCCAATCCGACCGCGATCAGGGTTCCGGCAGCTTTCCGCTGACCAGGTACAAGGTCGAGCACCGCGGCCGAGGTCCAGGCCCCGACAGGCACTTGCACCAAGGCTGGATGTACCGGGTGCCCCAGCCAGCGCCCATGCAGCGCATCGCGGCCTCGGCCCAGCGGCAGGCGTTTGATCGCCCGCGTGACCATGTCCAGGAGGCGATCGGCTCCCGCAGAGCGTTCCACCCAGTCCATGGCTTTGAGAATCCGTCCGGGACCGTTCGACGACGGCAGCGCCCTCCGCCTCATCGACTCACCGGCACTGGCACGCTCCGCACGCACTTGGTCCATGAAGCACCGCCTAACCGTCGATGCACAGGAGGAAACACGTCGGGGATCCATTTCGCCCGGTCGCCTGACCAGGGGCGAGGCGGCGGTACGTCGACCACACTCACAGGCGGTGCCCTCCGAGGGCCCTGTCTCCTTGAGGTCAGGCGTACAAAAGCATGGCCGTGCCGATGGTAGGCCGTTCCGATGCGGCGATGGCCTTGGGTTTGTGTGACGGGCTGGGAGGCAGTCGTGGTCGACTCGTCGGTGGGCCGGATCGCTGGTCCCTGGGGCGGCCGTGTACCGCACGGCTGGCATGAACCGTGGTCCGCTCGGGTGGACACCAATCTCGCCGATGGCGTCGAGCCTGGCATGGCTCAGCGGTGGGTGCGGGCTGAGCGCCCCGTACGGGCGCGGCGGCGCGTATCACCCGCGAGTTGTCACGGCAGGGTTTTCAGGCGAGCATGCCGGTGCGGAGCTGGGTGAGCGTGCGGGTCAGCAGGCGTGAGACGTGCATCTGGGAGATGCCGAGTTCGGCGCCGATCTGGGACTGGGTCATCTCCTGGCCGAAGCGCATCTCGATGATGCG